>NZ_LSKG01000038.1:0-18148 GCF_001557005.1 Sphingomonas sp. CCH15-F11
TTAGACGCCGATCACCCCGCTAACGGGGTCCCTTTTGCACGCCGGTCCACACATCTACGAGATGCGCCGGATTCGATCGAAACATTTCGACCAGGACCTCTTCGGCGAACCCGGCTGGGACATCCTGCTCGATCTTTTCATCGCGTTCGCAAATCGGGAGCGGATTTCAACGACGAGTTGCTGCATCGCGTCGGCGGCGCCCGCCTCGACCGCGCTGCGATGGATCGGAGAACTGGTCGAAACGGGGCTCGTCAAGCGGGAGCCGTCCCTGACCGACCGACGCTCGAGCTACGTTTCCCTCACGCAAGAGGGGGCGCTCAAGATGGCGCGCTTCCTCACCTCGCTCGGCGACTGGTGAGCTTGGCGACGCGCTGACCGTTGAAAGCGCGATTGCGTTTCGCCTGGTTTTCGGCGCGCGTTGCAAATGAGGCCTCGACATGACGCCTCAGCTGTGGAGATCGACCGTGCGGTCTAATGCGCCTCGCCCATCAGACCACTGGCAGTTCCCGGAAGACGACGGCGATTTCCGTCATCATCGGGGTCGCGCTTGCGGCCGTTGCAAGTCGGTCGACCGTCACTCCAATAACCGCTCGCCTTGGCGAGCCAGGTCAGGCAGTTCCGGCAGGGGTTCTTGGGCCTGTTTCCATCCGGATAGAAGGTGATGAAAAACAGCTCGTGTACCGGGACGTTGCATTCCTGGGCCAGTTGCAGGGCCCTGGCCTCTGCACAATTACAGATCGGGCGATTTTCGACATTGTTGGAGCTGAACACCTGATCGTAGGAGCTTCCGATCGCCTCCGCGAAATTGTCGATGCGTCGGCGTGACCCGTCATCGAGCTCTCGATAACGAGCACCCCTGTATGATGCCCCGGTCAAGCCGCCGGACAGGCCCGAATATCCGACGAAATCCTCGTCTCCGGTCAGGTTGATGGCGTAGCAGAGGTCGGACATCCGTCTGACGCCGAAGCGGCCCGCCATGTCCCGGTTCCGCAAGAGTTCCTCATCACGCGCACGACGCCGCAGGGCGCGCTCCATCATGTAACGCAGAAACTCTTCATCCGAGTCCTTCCACGGCGCACACATGGGCAGCTCCCCCCAGCCAAATGAAATACCCGGGAAGGCAAACAGATCGGTCGTGCAAATTCAAATCAAATCCCGCCCGTTTTGAATGCTTCGGGCAAACGGGTTTCGACGGCGCGGGGTGACCATAGAAATCAGGCTGACAGCAAATCTTTATGGCATGGCATCGCATCTCACGAAGGTCCGACGGCGGAGCCGAACCTGTACGGTCATACTCGGCCGCGAAGTCGCCGCCGTCATACAGGGATCGGATCGCACCCCATCCGCCGCTCACCTGGACCAGCCGCCCCAGCGGGTCCCAGGTCAGCGACGCGGTCCGCGCACCGCTCGCGCTGATCAGCCGGTTCTCGACGTCGTAATTGTAGGTCGTGCCGCCGTCGTTGGTCAGGTTGCCGCGACACGCAGAAAGGTGCCCGGCAACGCACATGGTCGCCTGTGCCACTCTTCGATGCTCAGCGGAAGCGATAATGCCCCATGGAGGACAAAGCTGGGCACTCAAATTACCCGAGAATTTCCGTCAGTCGCGGCCATAAGGATGACGCCGGCCATTAGTTTGTGCTTCACTCCCAACGCCCGCTGGCATTGCCGGTGTTCAGTTTCGCGCTTCGCGCAAGGCCTCCAACTCGGCCAGCCTGACAGGATCGTCTGCTGCCAACGCCTCTTCGAGATAGAAACTATGCGCGATGTTTCGCACGACCTCTTTGGCTTCGCCGCTATATTCTTCAGCGATAACTGCAAAAGCGTCAACTAATTCTCGAAGAAATCCCTTATCCATCTCGTCGAGTCGTGCGGCGAGATTTTCCATCATCTCAACAGATGTATCAAGATTTAGCTCGTCTTCATCAGTGAGCGATAGGAATATAACAAAATCGGCGACAATACGCGCAACTTGCTCACCGATCATGGCTTGACAACCCTCACACGTATATTGGTTACGTTCATTCTCTTGAACAACTTTAGTGCCTTGATCTTCTGGGTGGATGTCGGAACTTCCCATATCCCAATAAGGCGATGCTGTGCCAATACGTCAGACTGCCGCAGCTGCTGATCGCGCGCATGTGGTGCATCGACCACTTTTAACTTCCGATCGATGACATATTCGCCACGGAAACCATCGAACTTGACGGGCCGTTTCGAGCCGTCTTGCAATATCCGCGTCAGTGTCGGCGCTTGGCCGGGCCGGGCACCCGACGCAGCGTCGTTGTACCGCTTTGCTGGGGTGTCGCGACCTAGATTTTCTCTGACCCACTTGATCTCCGGCGGGGGAAAAGGGCCTGGAGAAGGCCTTGCCATCTGGAGGCGACGCATATGTGAAAATCGGGCGAGCGCCGCGCCCGGCGCAACTGCCAGCGCCAAGTTGGCTGCGGTTGTTCCCGCGGCACGGCCGATATCACGCGGGGAAGCATTGGCGATCGCCCCCGCCGCACGTGAGATTTGAACCTTGGCCGGCGTTTCTTCGGCGGCTATCGCTGTATCCATCATGCTGGCGACGCTGCGAGACGGTGGGCTTCGACTGTGGCTGGACCGCCGCGGGAGAAGGCGGGTTCCCGCCGGGCTGCTCCGCTTGCACAGCGGGCAACGCTGTTGTGCTCGGGCGGACTGCTATCCGAGGCTGGCGGGGCTTCTGGCGATCGATAGACCCGGGGTTACGGGCGTTGGCGCGACTGCTCAACCCCGCCCCGCCTGGACCATAATGGCGCCCAGAGCCCACAAAGGTGAAACGCCCATCTAACGGATCGTGCCAGGGGTTGAATTTGTGTTCGATACCGTCGGTGGTCGAAATCCGGTGCAATCTGCCCGTGCGCAGCCAGATGGAAAAAGCGCTTCGCGGCTCACGATCGGATATCTGGATCATGCCGGCCCTCGCTGCTTACCGCGGCGAGAACATACCAGCAACACTTTCCAACAAGTCAACCGAAAACGCCCGACATCGTTCACCCTGAGCCGGCCCAATGCCCAGCCTTGCACCCTCTGCGGGGCGTGATTTCAGGAGCGTGGTGCCGCCTACAGGACTCGAACCTGTGACCCCCGCATTACGAATGCGATGCTCTACCAACTGAGCTAAGGCGGCGGCGGGGCGTGGACCCCGTCGGGACGCGGCGCATATCAGGCCATGGGCGGCCTGACAAGCATCGCCTCGCGCCCCTGCTTTAGCGCGAAGCCCTTTACGCAACGTTTACCACGCAGCGTGCAAAAGAGCGGCGACGGCGGCGCGTCGTCGCCCCAGGGGAGCCTTCAATGGATACCGTTCGCGGACTCGACGACCCAATCGAACACGGCCAGGACGAGCTGCTGGACGATCATGGTCAGGACAGTCCCGTCGACATCGGCAGCGACGAGCGGCGGATGCATGTCCGCGCCTATAATCACTGGGTGTCGCTGCTGAATGGGCGCCCCTTCCCGCTGATCAGCGATCTCGAGCCCGAGAATATAGCGGATTTCGGCCCGAACAGCGTGCTGATCGATTTCAGCCACGGCCTTGACGATCCGACCATCCAGTTCCTGGGTTCGCTGCTGCGCGAGGAGTGCGGCATCACCGGCGACCTTCAGCGCATCGCCGACGTGCCCAGCCGCTCGCTCCTGTCGCGGCTGACCGACCATTATCTCCAGATCATCGCGAATCGCGCGCCGATCGGCTTCGAAGCCGAATTTGTTAGCCAGCGCGGCTACAACACCTTTTATCGCGGCATCCTGATGCCCTTCTCGTCGACGGGCGAGGCGATCGATTTCATCTATGGCGTCATCAACTGGAAAGAAGTGCTGGACGACGCGGCGCAGGCGGTGATCCACGCCGCGCTCGATGCCGTCCGCCAGTCCGGGCCGCGCTCGAACATGTCCGCGCCGATCTGGGCCGACGGTCCGGGCGCCGGGCTGGGCGAAGATGCGGACGCGGATGAGGACGACGCGCTGCTGCTCGGCGCGGAACTCGAGGCCCCGTTCGAGGTCGCCGGGTTGGCCGACCAGCTGGTGCTGGCGCGCGAGACCGCGGAGCTGGCGCGCGTCGCCGATACCCGGTCGCGTGCCGCGCTGTACCGCGCGCTCGGCCGTGCGCATGATTTCGCGCTCGCCACGCTGGACAGCCCGGAGGATTATGCCGAGCTGCTCGCCGACGCCGGCATCACCGTCCAGGCGCGCGCGCCCATGACCGCGGTGGTCAAGCTGGTCTTCGGCGGCGATTACGACAAGGCGCGCGTCACCGAATTCGCCGCCGTCCTCGCCTATGCCCGGCGTACCGGGCTGGCCGCCGGCCAGCTGGTCGCCGCGATCGAGGCGATGCCGGGGGGCATGAAGGCGATGGTGCAGGCCGAGCGCGTGTACCGCCGCCCCGCCCCGCGTGCCGCCGCGGAGGCCGAGCTGATGACCGCGCTGCGCGCTCGCCCGACAATCGCCAGCGTGCCGATCGCCGCCGACGGCGCGGAATTCGTGCTGTTGCTCGCCCGCGCCAACGATGCGGGCGCGCTGGATGTGGTCGGGCGCGTCGATGCCGATGAAAAGCTGACGCGCCAGGCCGTCCGCCATCTTGCGGAATAACGCAGCAAGGCCGCGCATTCGCCGCGACTAAGGCTTGAGCCGCGCGCGGGGCGGGCGCATAGCCGCGCACATGACGACGACGATCGACGCGACGCTGGTCACCGAGCTTGCCGCCCGGCTGATCGAGGGAGCATTGCCGGGCGAGCTGGAGGGGTTTGACCCGGATGCACGACGGGAGGCCGCCGCCTTCATGGTGCTGGCCGCGCAATCCCGCCCACCCGGCGGATCGGGGATCGTCATCGAACCGTTGCGCAGCGACGGGCCGGCCCGGATGCGCCTTGCCGTCGTCAATGACGACATGCCGTTCCTGGTCGATTCGATCGCTGCCGCAATCGGCGCGCACGACATCGCGGTCGACCGGATCATCCACCCCGTGCTGCCGGTGCGGCGCGATGCCGACGGACGGCTGGTCGCGATCGACAGCGGCGGTGCCCCGGAATCGATGATCTATATCGAGATGGAGCGCGCCGAATCCCGCGTCCGCCGTCAGCTCCACGACGATATCGCGCGCGTGCTCGGCCATGTTCGCCACGCGGTCGGCGACTGGCCGGCATTGCAGGCGGCGATGCTGCACGATGCAAGCGCGTTGCGCGACCGTGAGGCCGCCGCGCTGCTCCACTGGTTTCTCGATCGCAACTTCACGCTGCTGGCGCACGAACGCTGGCATCCGGACGGCACGGCGTCGGGCCAGCTCGGCCTGGCGCGCGGCGAGCTCGACGTGCCGATCCTGGCCGAGCCGTCGCGCCAGCTGGCGCGCGAATGGTTTGCGGAGGGCGGGCGCGTGCCCCTGCTGCTCAAGTCCAACTGCATCTCGCCCGTGCATCGCCGCGCGCCGCTCGACCTGGTGCTGCTGCCGGTGCTGCGCGACGGCGCGGTCGAGGGCCTGTCGATCCATGCCGGGCTCTGGACGAGCGCCGCGCTCAATGCCGATCCGGAGGATGTACCGCTTCTGCGCCGGCATCTGGAACGGCTGCAACAGAAGTTCGGTTTCGATCCGCGCGGTCACACTGGCAAGGCGATGGCGCACATGCTGAGCGCGCTGCCCCACGACCTGACCACCGCCTTCTCGCCCGAGGCGCTCGAGGACGTCACGCTGACCGCGATGTCGATCGCCGATCGCCCGCGGTCGAAGCTCGCGCTGGTGCGCAGCACGCTGGGGCGCCACCTGTTCGCCTTTGTCTGGCTGCCGCGCGACGAGCTGACCACCGCCCGGCGGGTGGCGATCGGCGACATGCTGGCGAGTGCCGCCAATGCGCATGTGCTCAACTGGACGATCAACCTCGACGACGGGGTCGCGGCGCTGATCCGCTATACGCTCGATTTGCGCGGCGAGGGGCGGATGCCCGACGCGGTTGCGCTCGATGCACGCATCCGCCGGATGGTACGCGGCTGGCGGCCGGCGGTGAGCGCGGCGCTCGAGGAACTGGTCGGGACGCGCGCGACCCGGCTGGCGCTGCGCTTCGCCAACTGCTTCCCCGCCAATTACCGCAACGTCCACACGCCCGAGGACGCGGCGCAGGACATCCTGCGCTTCGCCGCACTTCAGAGCGCGGAAGACCGATCGGTCCGGATCATCCCGGGCGACGACGCGGCCGGCGGGCCACTGCGCATCAAGGTCTATTGCATCGGCGGCGCGCTGGCGCTGTCCGACGCGGTGCCGGTGTTCGAGAATTTCGGCTTCCGCGTGATCGAGGAAGTCCCGACCCGGCTTGCTGGCGATTCGGGCGCCTTCGTCCACGACTTCCTGGTCGAGCTGACCGGTGCGCACGATTCGCGCGCATTGCCCTTCGACGTCGGCGTGGTGGAGCGCGCCATCGCCGCCGTGCTGGAAGGGCGGGCGGAAAATGACGGTTTCAACCGGCTGGTGGTCGAAACCGGCATGGCCCCGCAGTCGGCGGTGCTGTTCCGCGCCTGGTTCCGATACCTGCGCCAGACCGGGATGAGCTATGGCCTGGTTACCGTCGTCGATGCGCTGCGCCGCGCGCCGCACATCGCCCAGGCGTTGATCGCGCGGTTCAACGCTCGGCACAATCCCGCCGCACGCGATGACGCTGCCGCAACCGCCGCCGACGAAGCCATCGCGCATGGGCTGACCAAGGTTTCCGCGATCGACGATGACCGCATCATTCGCGCCTTCCGCGGCGTGATCGACGCGATGCTGCGCACCAATGCCTTCGCCCCTGCGGCCGAGGAAGCATTGGCGTTCAAGCTCGACAGCGCGCGGGTGCCGGGCCTGCCCCAGCCGCTGCCGTGGCGCGAGATCTGGGTCTATTCGCCGCGGATCGAGGGCATTCACCTGCGCGCGGGACCGGTGGCGCGCGGCGGCCTGCGCTGGTCCGACCGGCGCGACGATTTCCGCACCGAGATCCTGGGCCTGATGAAGGCGCAGCGGGTCAAGAACGCGGTCATCGTGCCGACGGGCGCCAAGGGCGGCTTCTACCCCAAGCTGCTCCCCTCCCCCGCCACCGACCGCGACGCCTGGCTGGCCGAGGGGACGGAGAGCTACCGCATCTTCATCCGCTCGCTGCTGTCGGTCACCGACAACATCGTCGGCGGCAACGTCGTCCATCCGGCCGGCATCGTCGTCCATGACGGCGAGGACCCGTATTTCGTCGTCGCCGCGGACAAGGGCACCGCGACGTTCAGCGACGTCGCCAACGCGCTCGCGATCGAGCGCGACTTCTGGCTGGGCGACGCCTTCGCCAGCGGCGGATCGGTCGGCTATGACCACAAGGCGATGGGCATCACCGCCAAGGGCGCGTGGATTTCCGTCCAGCGCCACTTCCTCGAATCCGGCATCGACGTCCAGACCCAGCCGGTGCGCGTCGCCGGGTGCGGCGACATGTCGGGCGACGTGTTCGGCAACGGCATGTTGCTGAGCCGGGCGATCAAGCTGGTCGCCGCGTTCGACCACCGCCATATCTTCCTCGATCCCGATCCCGATCCGGCGACAAGCTGGGCCGAGCGTTCGCGCCTGTTCGCGCTGCCGCGGTCGAGCTGGGCGGACTATGATGCGTCGCTGATCTCCAAGGGCGGCGGCATCTTCGCGCGGAGTGAAAAGAGCATCGCGCTCAGCCCGGAGGTGCGCGCGGCGCTGGGCATCGAGGCCGAGGCGCTCGAACCCGCCGCGCTCATTTCCGCGATCCTGACCGCACCGGTCGACCTGATCTGGTTCGGCGGCATCGGCACCTATGTGAAGGCTGCCGCAGAGAGCAATTCGGACGTCGGCGATCCCGCCAACGACCGGCTGCGCGTCAATGCGGAGGCGATGCGCGCGAACGTGATCGGCGAAGGCGCCAATCTGGGCGTGACCCAGGCCGCGCGCATCGCCTTTGCCGCCCGCGGGGGCCGCATCAACACCGATTTCATCGACAATGCCGCCGGCGTCGATTGTTCGGACAACGAGGTCAACATCAAGATCGCGCTCAACCGCGAGATGATCGAGGGGCGGCTGGCGTTCGAGGACCGCAACGTGCTGCTCGCGTCGATGACCGACGATGTCGCGCATCTGGTGCTCGAGGATAACCGGCTGCAGACGCTGGCCCTGTCCTTCATGGAGGGCGACGGCCCGGTCGCGCTGCCCAGCTATGTCCGCGTCATCGAAATCCTCGAAGCCGGCGGACGGCTCGACCGCGCGGTCGAGGGACTGGGCACCAACGAGGAGCTGTTGCGCCGCGCGCAGGAGGGCAAGGGGCTGACCCGGCCGGAACTGGCCGTGCTGCTCGCCACCGCAAAGCTGGCGCTGCAGGACGCGATCGAAACCCAGGCGCTCGGCAGCGATCCCGAGTTGCTGGGCGACCTTCATGCCGCCTTCCCGCCCGCGATGCGCGAACGCTTCGGTCCGGCGATCGAGGCGCACAGGCTGCGCGGCGAAATCGTCGCGACCAAGCTTGCCAACCGGATCATCAATCGGCTGGGGGTACTTCACCCGTTCGAGCTTGCCGAGGAGGAAGGCGCGTCGCTGGGCGACATCGCGGCGATGTTCGTCGTCGCCGAACGCCTGTTCGGGCTGCCCGAATTGTGGCGCGAGATCGAGACGGCATCGATCAGCGAGGCCGCGCGCCTTGCCCTGTTCGACGAAGCCGCGGTCGCAATGCGGTCGCAGATGGCGGACCTGTTGCGCGTTTGCCCGCCGGGCACGGGGCCGGGCGCAGTCATTGCGCGCCTCGAACCCGGCATCGCCAATCTCGACCGGCGCACGCGCGAGCTGCTGCTGACCGAAGCGCAGCTGCAAAGCGACCGCATCGCGCAGCGCCTTCAGGAAACCGGCGCGCCGGCTGATCTGGTGCGCAAGGTGGTGCGGATCTTCGAACTCGACGGCGCGGTCGGTCTTGCCGACCTCGGCGAGCGTTCGGGTCTGGACGAAGCGGTCCTGACCCGCGCCTTCACTGGACTGGGCAACGCGCTTGGTCTCGACTGGGCCCAGGCGACGGCGGCGCGGATCAACACCGGCGATCCGTGGGAACGGCTGTTGATTGCGGGACTGGCGCGCGATTTCCAGCAGCTGCGGCTCGACTGGCTGGCGCGCAATGCCGGCGGCGACCCGCAGGCAGCGGTCGAGGCCTGGGTCACGGCGAACCAGCCGCGCATCGACCAGTTCGTCGCGCTCATCGCCCGCGCGCGTCGTACCCAGGTGCCGGGCGCCGCGATGCTCGCCCAGATCGCGGGCCAGGCCCGCGTGCTGCTGGGGCGCGGCGGCTAAAGCCGCCGCGCGCCCGGTTCTCGGCTTAGATTACTTCGTCGATGCTCAGCGCGAACGGCTTGCCCTGCAGCGTACGGCCCGAGCCATATTGGAAGGGCTGGCGGGTACGATCGTCGGGGCCGTCATGCGGCCATTGCTCGACCACCCAGCTGTCGAGCCGGCCCGGCTGATAGCGCGCGGGATAGTTGTCGATCCAGATGCCGTAGACGTGCACCGTCTTGCCCTCGTAATCGAGGACGGTCATGCCCTGGGAGCCGAGCGCGAGGTCGCGGCCGGCACCGCCGAACCCGGCCTGGTTGCCGGCGATCGTCAGGAACACCGGGTCTTTCAACCGCCGGTCGCGCAGCACCGCATAACGATCGCCCCGATAGCTATAGACGCCGATTTCGCGCGTGCCACGACTGACGATATAAAGATCGTCGGTTCGGACGGCGCCGGCAATCGGCGTCGTGACCTGGACCGGGTTACGGCCTACTCGCCATTCGCGCACCGCCATCGTCGGCATCTGCGACGCCCGCGCCGGATCGATCAGCGACGCGACGTCGTATTGTCGCACCGTCCCGTCCATCGACGCGATGGTCACCAGTGTCGACAGATAATTCCAGCTGAGCCGGTCCCAGCCGGACAAGGTGTTGGTACCTGTGCGGATCTGTCGCGCGTAGACCGCGGTGGGCTGTGCCACGTCCAGCGTGCCCAGCACCACCGGCCGCTGTTCCGGCCGGGTCGCAAAGCCATAGGGCCATTGGTCGTCGCGCGCGCCCTGATTGGAGTTAGCGGTCTCGTTCCAACGTGCCTGGGTCGTCAGATACTGGTCGCGATAGAAGCGCAGCAGCGGGCGCAGGTCGACGATCGCCACCTTATTCTCCGCACGTGAGCCAACGACCGCATAGCCCGCCGACGCCAGCAGCTTCCAATATTCGGTCTGGG
Source organism: Sphingomonas sp. CCH15-F11 (assembly GCF_001557005.1). Classification (NCBI taxonomy): domain Bacteria; kingdom Pseudomonadati; phylum Pseudomonadota; class Alphaproteobacteria; order Sphingomonadales; family Sphingomonadaceae; genus Sphingomonas; species Sphingomonas sp. CCH15-F11. The sequence continues at coordinate 10,241 of NZ_LSKG01000038.1, forward strand.
GAATAAACGCGTCGAACGCGAGGTTGCTGCGCGCGAACCAGCGATCGCGCTCCGCCTGGGTATTCAGGCCCCGGCCGCGCCAATCCTCGAAGCCGCGAAACTTCATTGTGCCGGTTGAAAGCGCCATGGCCACCGTGTTGGGTGCCGCCATCGGCAAGTCGACAAAGCCGAGCAGCTTCAGCCCACGCACACCCGGCCAGCTTTGCACGCCCCAGCCATGACGGCCAGTGTCGGTGTTGCCGATATTGGCGGGATCGTCCGCGCCTACGGCGATGACGCCCAACTGACCCTTGCGCGCGGCGGCGTCCCACACGGTCACCAGCAGAAACTCATTCATCGCGGACAGGGCAAGTGCGGTCGGCACCTTTCCGGCCGGCAGACGGATCGCGGTTTCGCAGGGCGTGCCGGTCGCAAAACCATTGCAATACTGGTCGTTGCCGGTGCCGGCGGCGGCGATCACCCCGTTCTGGAACGCCAGGAAGCCGGTGATCGATGTCTGAATCTCGCCCCGCGTCGCGGCGATAGCGGGCAGGGGCAGCGTAGGGTCCTGCTCCCGCAACCGCGCAACCGCGGGCGTCGTTGGCGTGGAGACGTTGTTGCGGTTCCACCAGTCGCCATACCAGGATGCGTTCATGCGCATGCACAGCGCCTGGGTCGAACCGTCGCTGGCGCGTGCGGCACGGGCACCGTTAAAGGCACGGGCGTTGGCGACGCCGGCGCGCAGGTTCGCGGGCGCGTCGGTATCGGGTGAAAACAGCATCTGGCCCGACATGATCCAGCCGCCACCGCCGCCAAAGCCGTTGCCATAACCGTCCGGCGCATCGCTTTGGATCAGCCGGTCCGACGTCTGGCAGAAGCGATCCGCGAGCGTGCGGTTCAGCCCGCCCTTCCACAAACCGTTCGGCTCGGGCTGGTAGATCGTGTTGGCGGGCTCGGCCTCGCCATAGTCGACCGCGCTCGGCCCCAGCCGGTATCGCACCATTTCCGCCGTGTGGTAATTGGCGGCAACCCGGCCATATTCGGTCCAGTTGATGCTGCCATCGGTATTCAGGATCAGTTCGCGCCACTGCCCGATCTGACTTGGGCTTTGGCCGGTTGCCGCGGGCGTTGGCGTAGGGCTGGGGGTTGGCGCCGGGGCAACCGCAACGCCGCCGGCACTTGTGCCTTCACCGCCGCCGCCGCCTCCTCCGCCGCATGCGCTCAACGCGCCCAGCGTCGCGATCGCAGCCCACCGTCGCGAACGCACGGCCACGATGGCCACCAATCCTGGCATCGATCTACTCCCCGACTCCCATATTTGCGAAGCGATGCCACGCCGGTCGTTAACGCGCTGTAGTGGTCGCTACGATAATCGCAATATCGAGAAAGCCAGCAGATAGATCGTGTGAAGCGCGCGCCGGATGGTTGGGACTATCGAGCCGACAGCGCCGCTGAATGCCCATGCAGCCAGCTGCGGATCGCGCTCGCCAGGTTGGGCGGATCATTCGCCTGAATACGCAGCGCATCGATTTCAGCGATCAGTGCATTGAGCGGCAGCGCGCGCACGGCGGCGGCGTGTTCCAGCGCGTCCCAGAACAAGGGTTCGAGCGCGATCGACGTTTCATGCCCGGCAATGGTGACCGATCGCTTGACCGCGGGACGAAACCCGCCAGGCGGCGGCTGGATCGCGCCGGTCACGCGATCAATCGGTATCGAACAGGCTGGCGAGCTGTTCGACCATCGTACCCGCTAGTTGTTCGGCATCCATGATTGTCACCGCTTTGGAATACCAGCGGGTCACGTCATGGCCAATTCCGATCGCCACCAGCTCCACGGGCGAGCGCCCTTCGATCCAGCCGATCACCTGGCGCAGATGGCGTTCCAGATAGCTGCCCGAATTGACCGACAGCGTGCTGTCGTCGACCGGCGCACCGTCCGAAATCACCATCAGGATCTTGCGATCCTCCGCCCGGGCGATCAGGCGGGCGTGCGCCCAGAGCAGCGCCTCGCCATCGATATTTTCCTTGAGCAGCCCCTCGCGCATCATCAGCCCGAGCGACTTCTTGGCGCGCCGCCACGGCTCGTCGGCCTGCTTGTAGACGATGTGGCGAATGTCGTTCAGCCGCCCCGGCTGTGGCGGACGTCCGGCCGCCAGCCATGCCTCGCGCGCCTGCCCGCCCTTCCACGCGCGGGTGGTGAAGCCCAGAATCTCGGTCTTGACCCCCACCCGCTCCAGCGTGCGCGCCAGGATATCGGCGCTGATCGCGGCGATGCTGATCGGCCGCCCGCGCATCGACCCGGAATTGTCGATCAGCAGCGTGACGACCGTATCCTTGAACTCGGTATCGCGCTCGATCTTGTAGCTCAGCGACTGCATCGGGTTGACCACCACCCGCGCCAGCCGCGCCGCGTCGAGCAGCCCTTCGTCTTGGTCGAAGTCCCAGCTGCGGTTCTGCTGCGCCATCAGGCGGCGCTGCAGCCGGTTGGCGAGCTTGGTCACCGCGCCCTGCAGATGGACGAGCTGCTGGTCGAGATAGGCGCGCAGCCGGCTCAGCTCCTCCTCGTCGCACAGCTCGGTCGCGGCGACGACTTCGTCGAAACGGGTGGTGAAGGGCCGGTATTCGAATTGCGGCGGCAGGTCGGACCACGGCCGGTTGGGCCGCACCGGCATCATCCCCTCTTCGCCTTCGTCCCCCGGCTCGCCCTCGGCATCGTCCATGCCGTCTTGTTGCTGCTCGGCGGTTTCGCCGTCCTGCTGCTCGCCCGATTGCTGTTCGGGGCGCTGCTCGAACTCCCCCTGCCCCTCGGCGCCCGAGTCCTGGTCCTGTTCGGCCTCGTCGGTGTCGTCGCCTTCCTCGCCGCCCTCCTGGTCGTCGCCCTCGTCCTCGCTATCGTCGGGCTTCAACTCGCCCTCGGTCAGCTCCAGGTCTTCAAGCAATTGCCCGATCAGCTTGGCGAACATCGCCTGATCGTCGATCGCCAGCGCCAGCGCATCCAGGTCCGCCGCGCCCTTGCCCTCGATCCACTCGTCGACCAGCGCCATGCCAGGCACCGCGGCGATGGGCGGCAGCTTGCCGGTCAGCCGATGGCGGACCTTCAGCCCGATCGCGGTCGACAGCGGCACCTCGTCGCGGCTGCGCGCGCGGGCGATCGGGTCCGATTTAAGCCGCATGGCCAGCGCCTGGTCGAGATTTTCCGAAACGCCCGCATAGCCGCGCGATCCCAGCGCCTCGACCCGCGCGGTCTCCACCGCGTCGAACACCGCGCGCGCGACGGCCTCCTTCGGCGCGCCGCGCGCATGAAGCGCGGCGTCGTGGTGGCGAAGGCGGAGCGCAAAGCTGTCTGCGAACCCGCGCGCCTCGGCGACCTGATCGGCGGGCAATTGCCGCGCCGGCATCGGCACGCGCAGATTGCGCCCCGATTGGCTCGGCGCATCGGCGGTGAAGGCCAGCTCCACCTCCGCATCCCGCGCAATCGCCCGCGCAGTGCCGGTCAGCACCGATTTGAAGTCATCGAGCTGGGTCTTCTGCGACATTACCAAAGCACCTTGCAGCCGAGCGCCGCGATCTGCGGGTCACGGGTGATGACGGTCAGCCCCTCGATCTGGCCCTGCGCCGCAATCATTCGATCAAACGGATCACGATGCCGCCCCGGCAGCAAACCTGCCAGCCGGGCATGATCGTAACGAAGGGGAAGATGCACGAAACGGTCCGCCTGTGTCGCCGTCTCGAATTGCTCCAGCGTGTCGATCATCGACCGCAACTGTCCGGCCTGAACCTTCAATGCAATCTCGTAGGCCGAAATCGCGCTGACGAGAATGTCTTCGTCGCCCGACTCGATCAGTGCCCGCGCGCGCGACGACAACATGGGATCTTCGAGCCACCACCAGATCAGCGCGTGCGTATCGAGGAGGAACCGCAACGCTCACGCGTCCCCGAGCTTGCGTTCGAACCCGTCCAGCTCCTCGTCGGTAAAGGTCGGCTCGAACCAGATGTCGCTGGGCACATCCTTCAGCAGATGCCGGAAGCGACCGGGTTTACGGGGCGGATGCCGCTCAGGCTCGAGCGGCATGAGCCGCGCATAGGGCTTGCCCGCCTTGGCGATGATGATTTCCTCGCCCGCATTGGCGCGATCGATCAAGCGCGACAGGTTCGTCTTCGCGTCGTGCACATTGTAGATCTTGTGCGGATCGGCTTCGGACATACGGCACCTCTTACTCAGTGGACTAAGTTAGTCCAGTCAGGCTCCGCGCTCAACCCTTCCCCACCACGCTCTCCGGCAAATCCTTGCCGAACACGCGCTGATAATATTCGGCCACCAGCGCGCGCTCGGCCTCGTCGCACTTGTTGAGGAAGCTCAGCCGGAAGGCGAAGCCGATGTCGCCGAAGATGAGCGTGTTCTGCGCCCAGGTGATGACGGTGCGCGGGCTCATCACGGTCGAGATGTCGCCGTTGATGAAGCCGCGACGCGTCAGATCGGCGACGCGGACCATGTTCTCCACCGTCTCCTTGCCGCCGGGCTTGTCATATTCGCCCGACTTGGCGAGCACGATCTGCGCTTCGGTGGCGGCGGGCAGGTAATTGAGCGTGACCACGATGTTCCAGCGGTCCATCTGGCCCTGGTTGATCTGTTGCGTGCCGTGATACAGCCCGCTGGTGTCGCCGAGGCCCACCGTATTGGCGGTGGCGAACAGGCGGAACCACGGATTGGGCCGGATCACCCGATTCTGGTCGAGCAGGGTCAGCTTGCCCTCGGTTTCCAGCACGCGCTGGATCACGAACATCACGTCGGGCCGGCCGGCATCATATTCGTCGAAGACGAGCGCGGTCGGGGTCTGCAGCGCCCAGGGCAACAGGCCCTCGCGGAACTCGGTGATCTGCTGGCCGTCCTTGAGCACGATCGCGTCGCGACCGATCAGGTCGATGCGGCTGATATGCGCGTCCAGGTTGATGCGGATGCACGGCCAGTTCAACCGCGCTGCGACCTGTTCGATGTGCGACGACTTGCCGGTTCCGTGATAGCCCTGGATCATCACGCGGCGGTTGTGGGCAAAGCCCGCCAGCACCGCCAGCGTCGTGTCGGGATCGAACACATAAGCGGGGTCGAGGTCGGGCACGCGCTCGTCCGCTTCGCTGAACGCCGGCACTTCCATGTCGGTGTCGATGCCGAACAGGTCGCGCGCCTTCACCATCTTGTCGGGCGCGTCGAGCACCGTGGTGGCGCGGCTGTCGGGCTGGGTATTGGGAATGGTCGACATGGGAGTTTCCTGATAGGCGGTCTGATGCCGGGCTATGGCTGCAGGTAGCCACTCGATCCGGCAGCCGCAACGGGGCCGTTGGTCAGCGATGCTTAGCGGGCAGCGGAAACCAGGTGATGAAACGCGCGAGCAGGTCGCGGTCTCCCGCTACGGAAAGCTGGCCTGCGGCTTCGGCATCGTCGACCGGACGGCCGCCATAGACGATCGACGCAATCGTCACCGGATCGCCGGTCAGGACCAGATCAGCGCCATCGGGATCGCCGCGCCCGCTGTCCAGCCTCCCGTCGGCGATGCGGATGACGAACGATTCGGGGCCGATCCGAAACCCCAGGGTGGCGCGCGTACGGCCAGCGCGGGCGGCATCGAACATCGTGCGGAACGACATCATGACCGACGCGGCTGATATGGGCAGCGTCGGATCGTGGAGCGGCGACCGCACCGCCCAGCGCCCCAGCTCCTGCACCAGGACCTCGGCCTGATACCCCCATTCGGTAAGCTCATAGACCTGGACCGACGCGGGTGGCGGCAGGCGATGGCGTTTCACGACGGCCAATGCCTCCAGTCCCTCCAGCCGCTGGGTCAGCACATTGGCGCTGATGCCGGGCAGCCCGGCGCGCAGCTCGCTGAAACGGCGCGGCCCGAACATCAGCTCGCGCAGGATCAAAAGCGACCAACGCTCACCGATCAGCTCAAGCCCCAGCGCGGTACCGCAGGCATCGTCATACCACCGGCCGTGCACCCCCGATCCGCTTGGAGTTATCTTTTCTGACTTCACAGTTGCTTTTTGTAACGCGTGCGCGCACAAAGCTCAAGCGGCCGATTCGCCCGGACCGCGGTCGAGGGAGAATGGCGATGAACCGAATGATTGGCGTCGGCCGGCACGTGACCGCACCCGAGGGATCGGGTGCTGCCGATCCACCCACCCCTTCCCGCTCGCCCACAGGCCGTCCGCCCGCAACGTACCGTGCCGCGCTGCGTGAATGCACGACGGCCGAACCCGGGCACGCCTGACGACGGTCGCGGCCGAACCGCCCCCGCATTCGGGACCAAAGGCCGGCCAAGCCGGGTTACCCAGACGACACCCCCTGCCGGAGAATGATGATGCCCGTCGACCCTGAAGCCCGCGTTTCGATCACCGCCTTCGACTGGGTCCCCGCGTTCGCGCGCGGCCAGGTCCGCGACCTGCGGGTGCGCTGGGCATTGGAGGAGGCCGGCATCCCCTATTCGGTGCGACTGATGTCGCCGCGCGGCGAGCGGCCCGCCGACTATTTCGCCGATCAGCCCTTTGGCCAGGTGCCATGTTACCGCGATGACGACGTCGTGCTGTTCGAAACAGGCGCGATCCTGCTCTATCTCGGCGACGGGTGCGAGGCGCTGCTGCCGCGCGACCGCGTCGGCAGAGCGCGGGCGACGAGCTGGCTGATCGCCGCGCTGAACAGCGTCGAGCCGGTGATCCAGCAGCTGACCGCGATCGACCTGTTCCACGCTGGCGAGGACTGGACTGCGGCGCGACGCCCGCAAGTCGTCGAAATGGTCGAGCGCCGCCTGATGCGGCTCGCCGCGCATCTGGGCCAGCGCGACTATCTGGAGGACCGCTTCACCGCCGGCGACTTGATGATGACAAGCGTGCTGCGCATCCTGAATGGCACCGGGCTGGTCGATACGCACCCCAATCTGGTCGCCTATCGCGATCGCTGCGCCGCGCGCCCGGCATTTGCCGCGGCGCTGGCCGCCCAGCTGGCGGATTTTCGCGAACCGGCGGCCGCCTGAACGGCCCTGAAGGTGGAGGGAGAGTGAAATGACCTATGTGGAAGGCTTTGTCCTGGCGGTGCCTGCGGAAAACAAGGACGCGTATCTCACGCACGCGCAAGAAGCGTCAGCGATGATCCTCGATGCCGGCGTCGCCCGGATGGTCGAATGTTGGGAAGACGATGTCCCCGATGGCACCCACACCGACTTTCGTCGCGCCGTAAAGGCGCAGCCGGACGAAAAGATCATCTTTAGCTGGTTCGAATATCCCGACCGCGCCGCCCGCGATGCCGCCGGCGCGAAGATGATGGCCGATCCGCGCATGGAAGACATGAGCAAGTCGATGCCGTTCGACGGCCGGCGCATGATCTATGGCGGGTTCAGCTCGCTGCTCGACCTTGGCGACAGCAAGGGCGGCTATACCGACGGGTTCCTGGTCGCCGTGCCGACCGCCAATCGCGATGCCTATCTGGATCTCGCACGTCAGGCCGCCGATGTGTTTATCGAATACGGCGCCAACCGTGTGGTCGAAGCCTGGGGCGACGACGTGCCCGACGGCAAGGTGACCGACTATCGCATGGCGGTGCAGGCCGGCACGGACGAGAACGTCGTCTATTCCTGGATCGAATGGCCGTCGAAGGCGCATCGCGACACCGCCTGGGAACAGGTGATGGCCGATCCGCGGATGCAGCCCGATCCTGAAAACCGCCCGTTCGACGGCAAGCGCATGATCTACGGCGGCTTCACCCCCATCCTCGATCGCTGAACGGGAGACAGGCGATGGCAAACCTTCATGGCGACTTCATCTGGTACGAACTGATCACGCCCGACGCCGACTCGGCGCAGGCCTTCTATGCCCCTCTGCTCGGCTGGGCGGTGCGCAGCGCGGGCATGCCCGACATGGACTACCGGCTGGCGGCGAC
>NZ_LSKG01000039.1:0-7825 GCF_001557005.1 Sphingomonas sp. CCH15-F11
CCCCCGCCACGATCGCGTTGCCGATGCCGCGCGGCATGGTCGGCGCACAGACGCATCGATCGGGTCCGGCTGTCGCGACGTCGGTCGCGTGACGCGTTTCCCCGCGCTGCGGAAACGCTCTAGGGACGAGTTCATGCTCACGCGCCTGCGGCTCACCGATTTTCGCAACCACGCGCTCGCCACGCTGATGCCGGGGCCGGGTCGCGTGGTGCTGACCGGGGACAATGGCGCGGGCAAGACCAATGTGCTGGAGGCGATTTCGCTGCTTGCCCCCGGTCGCGGCCTGCGGCGCGCCGCACTTGGCGACATGGCGCGCCAGCACGGGCCCGGCGGCTTCGGCGTTGCCGCGATGCTGGGCGACGGCGTGTCGATCGCCACCGGGGCGGAATCCGCCGCGCCCGAACGCCGGATCGTGCGGATCAACGACGCGCCGGCGCCGGCCAGCGCGCTTGCCGAGCGGCTGACGGTACTTTGGCTGACCCCGGCGATGGACCGGCTGTTCGTCGACGCGGCCGGCGATCGTCGTCGCTTCCTCGACCGGCTGACGCTGGCGCTCGCGCCCGGGCACGGGGTGCAGGCGACACGCTACGAAGCCGCGATGCGCGAGCGCAACCGGCTGCTCGCCGGCGATCGCCCCGCCGATCCGGCCTGGCTTGCCGCGCTGGAGCGGCGCATGGCTGAACATGGCGCGGCGATCGATGCGGCACGGCGCGAGACGCTGGCGCTGCTTCAGGCCGAATTGGACGCCGCCGGCGCGGCACCCTTCCCGAGCGCCGCGCTCGAACTCACCGGCTGGCAGGGCGACGCCGCGGGGTTGCTCGACCAACTGGCGCGGGGTCGCGCGCGCGATCGCGCCGCCGGGCGGGCGCTGTCCGGCCCGCATCGCTGTGACCTGGCCGTCACGCATGTTGAGAAGGATCAGCCCGCGCATCTCTGCTCGACCGGCGAGCAAAAGGCGCTGCTGATCGGTATCGTGCTGGCCCATGCCGCGCTGGTCGCCCGCCGCACCGCGCGCGCGCCGGTGCTGCTGCTCGATGAAGTCGCCGCGCATCTCGACCCCGTCCGACGCGCCGCGCTGTTCGATCGGCTGGCGGGTCTGGGCCAGGTGTGGATGACCGGCACCGAACCGGCGCTGTTCGCGGCCATCGACGGCGCGGCGACGCATTTCCGGGTGGGTCCGGACGGCGTCATTCCACGCCAACCTTGACTTTCCGGGCGAACGCGCCTATTTGCCGCGTCGCAGCACGGCCTCATGCAGCGTGATCGGGCGATCAAGTCGCCCCGGCTCGGCCCTTTTGCTCCACCGGCTTCCCTAGTCACGCGGGTCGTCAATCTCGACCCCGGCCGTCGTGCGTCTGTGCGCGGCGCAGCCGACCTATATTCAGGAACTTTTATGACATTCCAGTCGCTTGGCCTTTCCAAGGCCGTGCTCGACGCGCTTGCGTCCAAGAATTACACCGACCCCACCCCGATCCAGCGCCAAGCGATCCCCGCGCTGCTCGACGGCCGCGACCTGCTCGGCATCGCCCAGACCGGCACCGGCAAGACCGCGGCGTTCATCGCGCCGTCGATCGACAATCTGGTCAAGGCCAATGAACGGCGCAAGCCGATGCGCTGCCGCATGCTGGTGCTCGCCCCCACGCGCGAACTGGCCAGCCAGATCGCCGACAGCGCGCGCGCCTATGCCAAATTTACCAAGCTGACCGTCGCCACCGTGTTTGGCGGCGTGCCGATCGCGCGCAACCGCCGCGACACGTCGGCGGGTGTCGACATCCTGGTTGCCACCCCGGGCCGCTTGATGGACCTGATCGAACAGCGCTGCATGAGCCTGGGCGACCTCGAGATCCTGGTGCTCGATGAGGCTGACCAGATGCTCGACCTGGGCTTCATCCATACCCTGCGCAAGATCGTGGCGATGCTGCCCAAGAACCGCCAGTCGCTGTTTTTCTCGGCGACCATGCCCAAGGACATCAAGGACCTTGCCGACAAGTTCCTGACCGATCCGGTCGAGGTCAAGGTTGCGCCGGTCGCCACCACCGCCGAGCGCGTCGAGCAATATGTCACCTTCGTCAACCAGGCGGAAAAGCAGGCGCTGCTCACCTTGTTCTTCCAGAAGAACGAAATCGACCGCGCGCTGGTCTTCACCCGCACCAAGCATGGCGCCGACCGTGTCGTGAAGCTGCTGGCGTCGAACGGCATCGCGTCCAACGCGATCCACGGCAACAAGAGCCAGCCGCAGCGCGAAAAGGCGCTGGCGGAGTTCCGTGCCGGCAAGGTGCCGATCCTGGTCGCCACCGACATCGCCGCGCGCGGCATCGACGTGTCGGGGGTCAGCCATGTCGTCAATTTCGAGCTGCCCAATGTCGCCGAACAATATGTCCACCGCATCGGCCGCACGGCGCGTGCCGGCGCGACCGGCATCGCCTTTGCGTTCTGCGCGGAGGATGAGCGCCCCTATCTGCGCAGCATCGAAAAGCTGACCCGCCAGTCGATCTCGGTCGTGCCGCTGCCCGCCAACTTCCAGGCGGAGGCGGATCGGATCAAGTCGAGCCGGGTCGGCCCGATCCCCGCCGAACGCCCCGACCGCCCGCGCCAGCAACAGGGCCCGCGCCGTCCGCGCGCGACGCATGCCGCCCAGCCGGCGGGCGCGGGTCGCCCGGGCGGCAATCGAGGCGGAGGCAATCGTCGCGGCCGCGGTGGTGGCGGCGGCGGCGGCCGTCGTCCGGCCAGCGCCCAGGGCTGACCGGCGCGGACGCGCCGAAACCTGATCCAGAGCCACGTCGCCCCAGCGAAAGCTGGGGCCTCGGGCCAATTGCGCGCACTGACAGCATGAGAGACCAGCTTTCGCTGGCCTGACGGCTGGGGTGTCCCGGAGTTGAAACAGCGCAGGCGCGCACCATTGCCGCGCGGCCCTGATCCGCTATCGGAGCCCGCATGAACCCGGTCACCGCCTCCCTGCTCGCCGCGCTCGCCGGATTGCTCGGCGGCGCGATGAACGCGCTGGCCGGGGGCGGCACCTTTGCCACCATGCCGACGCTGGTCGCGCTCGGCCTTCCCGCCCCGGTCGCCAACGCGACGAGCAACGTCGCCCTGCAGCCGGGCGCGATCGCCAGCGCATGGTCGTACCGGACGGGGCTTGAGCCGATCGGCGGCCTGTCGGTTCGTGCGCTGGGCATGGTGACCTTTGCCGGCGGGCTTACCGGCAGCCTGCTGCTCGTCGCGACGCCGACGCGGGTCTTCGACCTGCTCATCCCGTGGCTGCTGCTGATCGCGACGCTTGCGTTGCTCTTCGGCCGGCGGGCGAGTGCGGCGCTGCACGCCCGCCTGACGATCGGTCAGCGCACGCTGGTCGTCGCCCAGGCGCTGCTCGGCACCTATGGCGGCTATTTCGGCGGTGGCGTCGGCCTGATGATGACCGCGACCTGGGGGCTGCTCGCCGGCGTGATGCCGCACCGGCTGATGGCGGCGCGCACGCTGATGCTCGCGATTGCGAATGCCGCGGCGACGCTGATCTTCGTGTTCGCCGGCATCGTTTCCTGGGGGCTGTGCGTCCCGATGCTGATCGGGGCGACCGTCGGCGGCTATGGCGGCGCGGCACTGGGCAAGCGGCTGGCCCCGGCGCTGATCCGGGGTTGGACGATCGTCGTCACCTGCGTGACCACCGCGATCTTCTTTTTGCGCGCCTATTTTCCGAATATTGCCCTATTCTGATGTCGCTACGGCGGGCCCCCTGCTGCAACCGCAATTTTGATCTAGGCTCGCCTCTGAAGGGGACTGGAGGCATGGCGACGAAAACCGCACCGGACGACGCGGCCATGGCGGGTTCCGATGTAACCGCTTCCCCCCACGCACACGAACCGGGGCCCATGCGCGTATCCGTCTATCGCCACCGCCTCGCCACGCGACTGTGGCACTGGATCAATGCGGTGACGATCTTCGTGATGATCGGCACCGGGCTGATGATCCTCAATGCCCATCCCCAGCTGTACTGGGGCCAATATGGCGCCAATCTCGACACGCCGTGGTTCCGCGTCGGCGACTGGTTTGCCGGCGGGCGCTTTCCCGGCTGGCTGACCATACCGTCCACCTACAATCTGGCCCTTGCGCGACGCTGGCATCTCAGCTTCGCGCTGATCCTCGGCTTCGGGCTGCTGATCTTCATGGTCGCCAGCCTGCTCAACCGGCATTTCCAGCGCGACATGCGGATCCGCGCGCGCGAACTGACGCCGGGTCATTTGTGGGCCGATATCAAGGAACACTGGGCGTTCCGCTTTCACGACCCCGCCAATCCGGCGGCGTTCAACGTGCTGCAGAAAATCGCCTATGCCGTCGCGATCTTCGTCCTGATCCCGCTGGTCATCTTCACCGGGCTCGCCATGTCGCCGGGGATGAACGCGGCGTGGCCCTGGCTCGTCGACCTGTTCGGCGGCCGGCAATCGGCGCGGTCGCTTCATTTCATCGCGATGCTCGGCATTATCGGCTTCATCATCGTGCATCTGGCGCTGGTCATCCTGGCGGGCGCGTTCAACGAAGTGCGGTCGATGATCACCGGCCGGCTGCATATCGCGCATGAGGAGCCGCAGGCATGAGCCGTATCCTGACCCGCCGCACCATGCTGACCGGCTTTGCCACCGGCGCGGGTGCGCTGCTTGCCGGCTGCGACGCGCTCGGCAACAATCCCGCGTTCCGCGACCTGCTGTTCGAGGGCGAGGATGCGCATTTCCGTATCCAGCGTTCGCTGACCGCGCGCAACGCGCTGGCCAAGGAATTCCGCCCGGAACAGATGTCGCCGGTGTTCCGTGCCAACGGAACGCGCAACCCCAATACCGATGCCTATAATGCCCATGTCGCCGGCAACTTCGCCGACTGGCGGGTGCGCGTCGACGGGCTGGTCAACCGTCCGCTGGCGCTCAGCATGGCCCAGCTGCGCCAGATGCCGTCGCGCACCCAGATCACCCGGCACGATTGCGTCGAGGGGTGGAGCGCGATCGGCAAATGGCATGGCGCAAAGCTGGGGCCGATCCTGCAGGCCGCGGGGCTGAAGGACAGCGCGCGCTACCTCGTCTTCCATTGCGCCGACTTATACGGCGCATCGCGGCGACCCTATTATGAATCGATCGACCTGGTCGACGGCTTCCACCCTCAGACGATCCTTGCCTGGGCGCTAAACGACCATCTCTTGGGCGTGCCCAACGGCGCGCCCGTGCGCCTGCGCGTCGAGCGCCAGCTCGGCTACAAGCAGGCCAAATATATCGAGCGGATCGAGGCCGTGTCCTCGCTTTCGGGCATCTATCGCGGCAAGGGCGGCTATTGGGAAGATGCCGCCGGCTATGAATGGTATGGCGGCATTTGAGAAAGCTTGCGCTGGCGCAACGGAATTGGACAGGTTAGCACCCCCGGCATGGCACTGATCGATTTGTTTTTCGCCCGCGCGGTCAAGCGCGGCGAACTGACCGTCATCTATCCCGGCGGCAAGACCAAGAAGTTCGGCACGCCCGACCCGGAACTGGGCGCAGTGACGATCCGCTTCGCCGACAAGGGCGTCGCCGGCGCGATCGTGCGCGATCCCAGCCTGGGATCGTCCGAAGCGTTTATGGACGGACGGCTGATCATCGAACAGGGCGACATCATGGCGCTCCTGAACCTGGTCAGCGCGAACAATCCGTGGGAGGACGGCCGCGTCGTGCTGCGCCCCGGCGCGATCAGCCAGGCGCGCGCGAACATCGTCCGCCGGCTCGACCGGATCAACTGGGAACGCCGGTCGAAGCGCAACGTCGCGCATCACTACGACCTGTCCGACCGGCTCTACGACCTCTTCCTCGACGCCGACCGCCAGTATAGCTGCGCCTACTACACCGATCCGGCCAACAGCCTCGAACAGGCGCAATCGGACAAGAAGGCGCATATCGCGGCCAAGCTGGCGCTCGAACCGGGCATGCGCGTGCTCGACATCGGCTGCGGCTGGGGCGGCATGGCGCTGTATCTCAATGCCAAGACGGGCGCGCGCGTCCACGGCATCACCCTCTCGGAAGAACAGCTCAAGGTCGCACAGCGCCGCGCCGCCGAAGCCGGGGTGGCCGACCAGGTGACGTTCGAGCTGATCGACTATCGCGCGGTCGCCGGGCCCTTCGACCGCATCGTCTCGGTCGGCATGTTCGAACATGTCGGCCCGCCGCATTACCGGACCTTCTTCAACAAGTGCCGTGAACTGCTGACGCCGGATGGCGTGATGCTGCTCCACACCATCGGCCGCCTCGACGGCCCCGGCGTCACCGACCATTTCACCGCGAAGTACATCTTTCCCGGCGGCTACATCCCGGCCCTGTCCGAAATCGTCCGTGCGAACGAGGACAACCGCATGTTCACGACGGATATCGAGGTGCTGCGCCTTCATTACGCGCATACCCTCCAGGCCTGGTATGATCGCGTCGCCGCCGCCAAGGACCAGATCATCGCGCTCTATGACGAGCGTTTCCTGCGCATGTGGCAATATTATCTCGCGGGCTCGTGCGTCAGCTTCCGCCACGGCCGCATCGTCAACTACCAGCTGCAATATTCGCGCTCGCGCACCGCATTGCCGCTGACCCGCGATTACATGATCGAAGCCGAGCAGCGTTACCGCGCGGGGAATTGACGCGGGCGCGCCCCAGCGTCCCTGCCCAGTCCCTCGATCGTCACCCCGGCCGCGTGCCAGGGTCCACCGTGCCGCTCGTGAAACGCACGTCGTTCCGGGTAACCGCCCCGGCACGGCGGGTGGCTGCACCCGGATGAAAGCCACCCTGGCGGGCTGGCGCGTCGAACCCAGCCGACTCGCGCCTACTCCGCCGCCAGCAGCGTCTCCGCACCGCCCAGATCGACCGACACCAGCCGGCTGACCCCGCGCTCGACCATCGTCACGCCGAACAGGCGATGCATCCGGCTCATCGTCGCGGCATTGTGGGTGACGATCAGGTAACGGGTGCGCGTGACCGCCACCATATGGTCGAGCAGGTCGCAGAAACGGTCGATATTGGCGTCGTCGAGCGGCGCGTCGACCTCGTCGAGTACGCAGATCGGCGCCGGGTTGGTCAGGAACAGCGCAAAGATCAGCGCCACCGCGGTCAGCGCCTGTTCGCCGCCGGACAACAGCGTCAGCGACTGCAGCTTCTTGCCCGGCGGTTGCGCCATGATCTCCAGCCCCGCCTCGAGCGGGTCGTCGGCGTCGATCAGCGCCAGGTGCGCCGCCCCGCCGCCGAACAGCGTCGCGTACAGCCGCTCGAAATGCCCGTTGACCGCCTCGAACGCCGCCAGCAGCCGCTGGCGCCCCTCACGGTTCAGGGTGCCGATCGACCCGCGCAGCCGATTGACCGCCTGGGTCAGCTCCGCCTGCTCGCGCGCCTGGCTGGCCCGGGCTTCCTCCAGCTCGATGAGCTCGCGCTCGGCAACCAGATTGACCGGGCCGATCCGCTCGCGCTCGGCCACCAGCCGTTCGTGCCGCGCCGATTCGTCGCCCGGCGTGCGTACCGTGTCCGCCGCGAAGCCGACGCGTTCGGGCAGCAGCGGCGGCGGACATTCGAAGCGTTCGCCCGACAGCCGACCCATCTCGACGCGACGCAGCTCCTGGTTCTCGGCGCGCGCCACTGCGCCCGCCCGCGCCTCGCGCGCCTGGGATGCGGCCTCGGCCGCGGCGCGCAGCGCGGTCTCGGTGCGCCGCACATCGGCGTCGGCCACCGCTTCGGCGGCGCGGGCCGCGTCGGCGGCGTCGATCGCGGCGCGCGCCTGTGCCTCCGCCTTCGCCAGCGCCTGCTCGAGCTGGTTCGGCCGTGTCGCCAGGCTTGCCTCGGCG
>NZ_LSKG01000040.1:0-26039 GCF_001557005.1 Sphingomonas sp. CCH15-F11
GCATTACCGCTTCCTCGCGATAAGCCATCTTATGGCGAGCTGCGCATAAGATCGCGAAGGCCCCGGCGTAGGCATCGTAGATGTGGGTCTGCTCGAGGGTCAGCGTGTGCTCGACCAGCTCGTATTCCACGCCGTCGAAGGAGAGCGAGCGGGCGGTGTAGAGGCCGAGCGCGCGCAGATCGCGGGCCAGTACCTCCATCGCCGCGACACCGCCGGCCTCGATCGCCTCGACGAACTCGGCGCGGGTGCTGAACGGAAAATCCTCGCCGCCCCACAGGCCGAGCCGCTGAGCGTAGGCGAGGTTGTGGACCGTCGTGGCGCCGGTCGCCGAGACATAGACGACGCGAGCGTTCGGCAGCGCGTGCTGGAGCCGCAGACCCGCGCGGCCCTGCTGCGAGGCGGCGACATCGCCGCGTTCTCCCTTACCGCCACCGGCGTTCTGCATCGCGTGCGCCTCGTCGAAAATCAGGACTCCGTCGAAGTCGGAGCCCAACCATTCGACGATCTGTCGGACGCGCGAAACCTTCTCGCCACGGTCGTCGGAGCGTAGCGTGGCATAGGTCGTAAACAGGACGCCTTCTGGCAGCGTGATCGGCCGCCCCTGCGGGAAGCGCGACAGCGGCGTGACCAGCAGGCGCTCCATGCCGAGCGCCGACCAGTCGCGCTGCGCGTCCTCGATCAACTTGTCGGACTTTGAGATCCACACCGCCTTGCGGCGGCCCTGGAGCCAGTTGTCGAGAATGATCGCGGCGGACTGACGCCCTTTGCCGACGCCGGTGCCGTCACCGATCATGAAGCCGCGCCGGAAGCGCGCGGCGTTCGTCGCATCCTCGCGCGCGGCGGTGACGACATCGAAGGTGGCGTCCACCGTCCACGATCCGGCAAGATGATCGGAGTGAGCCTCGCCGGCATAAATGACGGTCTCGAGCTGCGCGTCGGATAGCAGCTCGTGGATATTGACCGGGAGGTGCGGCCGATAGCTCGGTCTGGGCGGGGCGACCGAAGCCATCGCCGCCGATTGCACCAGCCTGGTGGGGTGCGCATGAGAACCGGCAATACGGATCGCCTGCAATCCGTATTCTTCATAGATGCCGTCGGACAAGCGGCCGCCTTCGCCCGCTAGGCCGTCCTGGGTCTTGTAGGAGAGTGGCAGGCCCTCCGGCTCGGCCATCGGCACGGCAGCAGGGACGGCCTTGGCGGTGCGGTTGATATAGCCGCGCACGCTGCGAGGGGCGGAAGCCGCGACAGCCGGGACCGTGAGGGAGGGATCGACGGCGAGCCGTGTCGGCAGATGATCGTCGAGCCAGCCCAGCAGCGTGGCGGCGTTCGAGGCAACGCCGGGTGAGGTCGGGAACACGGCCGGATCGTCGGAGGGCCGCTTGTCGATGACGGTCAGCCGCGTCGGAAACGTCGTGCCGTGTTTGGCATAGACCGCGCCGTCGATGGCGGCGGAGAAGACGATGCGCCCGCGCTCCTGCAGGCGAATGAAGGCGTCCCGCCAGGCCAGATTGTCGGGCGCGAAGCTGGCGCCGGTGATCGTGACGAGCCGGCCGCCAGGAGCGAGACGCGCCAGAGCCGAGGCGACATGGCGATATGTGGTGTCGGCTATGCGGCCTTCGACATTGGCCATCGCCGAGAATGGCGGGTTCATCAGCACGACGCTGGGCGTGACGGCGGGATCGAGGTGATCGTCGATCTGCGCCGCGTCGAAGCGGGTGACGGGAAGAACCGGGAAGAGGAGGTCCAGCAGCCCGGCGCGGGTTTCGGCGAGCTCGTTGAGCACGAGCACACCGCCGGCGATCTCAGCGAGAATGGCGAGAAGGCCGGTGCCGGCGGAAGGCTCCAGCACCCGGTCGGCCGGCGTGATGGCAGCGGCGTGGGCCGCGACCAGGCCGAGCGGGATCGGCGTCGAGAACTGCTGGAAGGTCTGGCTCTCGGCCGAACGGCGTGTATGCGTCGGCAGGAGGCTGGCGATCTTCGTCAGCGCGGACAGCCGCGCAGCCGGAGTTCCGGCTTTGCGGAAAAGCGCCTTTCCGTATTTGCGCAGGAACAGGACGGTCGCGGCCTCGCAGGCTTCATAAGCGGTCTTCCAGTCCCAAGCGCCGGTGGAATCGGATGCGCCGAAGGCGGTCTCCATCGCTACGCGCAGGGCAGCAGCGTCGACGCGCTTGCCGCATTCGAGATGGGGCAGCAGCAGACCAGCGGCCGTGAAGATGGCAGCGGCGGGTTCGCGATTGGGGCCGAGTGGAAGCTGCGCGGCGGCGGACGCCGCCGCGGATGCGGAAATCAGGGTCATGATGTGAGCCTCGGGAGAGCGGGAACGGACGAGCCGCGCGGCGCTCTCTCTCGACCGCACCGGCTCAAACCCGTTCCGGCCGCCCTCTCACTCTCGGGACGCCGGCATGGAAAAAGCGCCCGACCGTGAGGTGGGGCTTTTCCGGGGATCAGCTCCAGTGTCCGTCCGCGATCTCGCAGGCGACGAGCGCGCGGGCCTTACGGATGAGGTCATCGCCGCAGGTGTCGATGTGGCCGAAAAACCTGGCGCGGGCGCCGTTCTCGGCCCAATCGGCATAGGCGCAATATTCGCGAGCCTCGGATCGGAAGGGCCGCATGTCGTTGGCCCAGTGCGGCTTGGGCTCGATGACGACGGTGATGCCGTCCCTGGTTTCCGGCCAGGGCAGAGACCGTTCGCGCGGCGGATGCTGGCGATCCGCCGCGAAGATGGCGTCGATGTCGGTCATGGCGCCTCTCCCGCGTCGGGGCGCACGAAGCCTTCGGGATCGCCAGGATCGGGCGGCAGATAGGCGTCGTAGGGATTGCCGTGGGCGAGATGGCCAAAGGGCGTGAAGACGTAATCGCCGTCGTCCCGACCCACGGCGCAGATGACGTAGCGCGAGCTGCCCGTCACCGCGTCGAGGCATTCCATGAGGGCGAGATTGCCGTCGCCCGCCGCGCGCAGCAGGGTCTGGAAATTGGTCCTGGCGTAGGAGGGAATGCTCATAGCGGTCCTCCCTCGCCGGAGATGGTCTTGATCGAGCCAGCCATCGGTGTAGATCCTGTCCACGGTCTCGCCGGTGGCGAGGTCGAGGACATGCGCACCGTCGCCGAAGCCATCGAGCCGGGGCTTCGAGCAGGTGTTGGCGTATTGGAATCCCCATCTACCTTTGAGGCCGAACTCGGCGGCGCAGCGGTTCACGAAGTGGATGAGGCGTTCGGGATCGCCGGTCACGTCGTCGCGCATCCAGAGTTGGCTGCCGCCATGCTCCGGTTGGATTGAAAGGAGGAAGCCTTCGGAGGGTGGTTCCTCCGATGCGCCGTCCTCGGACAGGCGGTTGTAGAGATCGAGCGCTCGGGCGGCGTTCTCGGGCGTGCCGACGTCGGGCAGGCACGAGAAATGGGTGAAATAGTCGGCCATGACAGGCTCCTGAAACGAGAAAGCCCGGCGCGATGGCCGGGCTGAGTTGGGTTGAGGGATGATCGAAGACCGGTCAGTAGCCGAACCGCCAGGACGGCCAGGGCTGGCCGTCGTCGGCGGCGGCGACGGCTTCCGGCAGGTAGCCGGCATCGCCTTCGACCAGGGACGGATCGCGCACCGGCGTCTCGTCGATGATGGTGACGCAAACGACGAGGCCGTCTTCGACCTCGACGTGAACGGGCACGAGATACTGGAAGACGACGCGGCGCGTGGCGGACGGGGCGGGTTCGATCATGGAAGGTCTCCTTGCGACGATGCGGGGAAGCGACCCCAAGCCGCTCCCCCGCCGTGAGGGTCATTCGGCCGCGATCGTGAGGGCGTCCTCGTCCTCGATCTCGTCGGCTTCCTCGTCGTCGCCATCCTCGCTGAGGAAGTCCGGCAAGGCGGCATCGTCTCCGGCGTCCGCCTCCGTGCCCGGTTCGATGGTCTGCCCGTCATCGAGGTCGATCAGGCGCAGCGGCTCTGGCAGCCAGCCGGTGTCGGCCAGAAGGCGCTCGGCTTCCTTGGCCATGTCGCCCTTCTTCAGATGGTCGATGAGCTGGGCGGCCCGCTCGCCGGCGCCCTCTCGCACGGCTTCGAGGATGCGGAGCTTGGTGACGCGGCCGAGATAGTTGCCGACCGTCGGCCTCCAGCCCGCCGCCACCATGTCGAGGCCGGTGGCTCGCGCCAGCCGGTCGGCCTGCGACAGGCGCACGTCCAGCCCATGCTGGCTGACGCCCGATCCGCTGTAGGGATTGGGCCGCTCGAACAGGGCGTTCACGCCGTAGCTGACGCAATGGGCGAGCAGATCGAGGCGCGTGCCGGGGTCGAGCAGGGAGAGCCAGTCCCACAGGGCCTGGCCGTCGTCGGGAACGTGATCGCCCCAGCGCTCCTGTCGCTCGGCGACCTCGCGCGCGGGCGGGCTGTCCTTCAACTCCTCGGACTGTGCCGAGAAGAAGATATGATTGACGCGGGCCTCGAGGCAGCCGGCCGGTGCGGTGCGCCGGAAGGTGTCGCCGACCAGCTTGTGCAGCAGCATGGTCATGGCGACGTCGGGATGTTCCGCAACCGCGTTGCGCAGCGCCAAGGTGCGATGTGCGGTCAGCTCGATGACGAGGCGCTCGGGCAACGGCTTGATGCCGTCCTCCTCTTCGTCCTCCGGTTCCGCGGGCTGGCCGCCGATGGTGATGACGGCGCGTTGAACGGCGGGCGCGGCCTGCTGGCCAGCTTCACCGTCAACCTCCGGCGCATCGCTGCCTTCGGTCTCGAGGGGACGTTCATCCTCGGGACGGACATAGCCGCGATCCACCGACAGCGAGCCGTCGGCGTCGAGGCTGATGAAGACGCCGGCGACGGCGATGTCGGCCGGATCGTAGATCGTTGGGCGCTGCTCGAAGGCGTCGAGGGCCTGTTCGATCTCGCCGAGACGTGCGTCGATCTCGTCCGGCAGCTCCTCGGCTTCGGCAAATTCGGCTTCGAGCCGGTCGTATTCGTCGCGCAGTGCTTCGCGGGTGGCGCTCTCCTCCTCGGTCAGGTCGACCGTGACGCCAGCCAGTTCGCGAAGCCCATGCTGGTGGCCGTAGGGAAAGCTCAAGGCGGCCTCGACCCATTTCCAGCCTTCGCTCGCGATCTCGTCGGCGGTGGTCTTCAGCTTGTCGGCCACCATGCTGTCGAGCAGGGCCGGATCTTGCAGCCAGCCACCATCGTCCGACTGGAACAGGTCGCGCAGCACGATGCCGCCGGCCGCCTCATATGCCTCGACGCCGATGAAAACGGCCCTTTTGTCGGAGGCGCGTACCGAGGTCTCGGTCAGCATCCGGCGGATCTGATAGGGCTCCTTCTGCCAGCTATCCTTGACTGCCTCCCAGACCTGTTCCTGACGGGCATGGTCGGAGCTGACGGTGAAGGCCATGAGCTGTTCGAGCGTCATGCCATCCTCGGCATAGATCTCGAGCAAAGTCGGCGAGACGGAGGCGAGGCGCAGGCGCTGCTTCACGACATTGACGCCGACGAAGAAGGCGGCGGCGATGGCTTCCTCGGTCATGCCCTTGTCGCGCATGGCCTGGAAGGCGCGAAACTGGTCGAGTGGATGCAGCGGCGCGCGCTCCATGTTCTCGACCAGCGAGACCTCGTCGACCAGGATGTCGCTGTTGGCGTCGCCGACGACGCAGGGCACAGGCGCGGTCATGGCCAGGCGCTTCTGCTTCGCGAGCAGTTCGAGCGCGCGATAGCGGCGGCCGCCGGCGGGCACCTCGAACATGCCGCTCTCGGCGCCATCGGCGTCGAGGACGGGACGGACATGGAGGCTCTGGATGAGACCGCGACGGGCGATGGACTCGGCCAGCTCCTCGATCAAGGCGCCGGCCTTGACGCGCCGGACATTGGACTGGCTCAGCACCAGCTTGTTGAAGGGGATGTCGCGCGCCGACGACAGGGTGATCTTCTGAATGGCAGTCGCCATGTTCGTTACTCCGCGACGGGCGGCCGGGAGCCTCTCTCTCGACCTCCAACCCGTCACGAAGCGAAGCGCCGCCCTCTCACTCTCGGAGGGCAGCGCCAGGCGGGTGGAAACGCGTAAAGCCGGAAGCCCGCTTCTCCGCCTTTCCGGTTTTCAGGATCGTCACGCCGCCTGCCGCTCGTCGTCGGCCGCATCGATATCGGCGCCCGGCAAAAACCCGAGGAGCCAGTCGGCCGCCTTGCTGGCTTGGGAAGCGGCGCGCACGATAGCCCGATTGTCCTCGCGCAGCACCTCGAGCCAGGAGCCGATATAATCGGCATGGCGGACGGTAGGCGTGATGCCTAGCGAGGCGCAGCAGAAGGCCGCGTTGATCTCGGCGACCAGCTCCTCGAAGGCATATTTCTTCGAGCCGAAGGAACCCGAGAAATCGCGGTTCAGGCGCGAGGGGTGGCCCGTGGCGTGCCCTAGCTCATGCAGGGCCGTCCTGTGCCAGTTGATCGGCTCGAAATACGCCTGGGGCGGCGGCACCTGAACATAGTCGAGCGCAGGGACATAGAAAGCGCGGTCCCCGCCGATGCGGAAGTCGATGCCGGTCGCCCGGATCAGAGCCTCGACCTGCGGTTCGATGAGGCCGGGCGGAGGCGGTGGAGCCACGAAGGCGACATCCTCCGGCAGGCCGTCGCATTGCGCCGCGTTGAACACCGTAAATCGTTTGAGGAACGGGATCGCGGCAGCTTCCTCGCCGGCCTCGCGGGCGCGGCGCTTCTCGTCCTCCGGCGTGAAACGGTCGGCATAGACGACGGTGGTGCCGCGTTCGCCCCGGCGGACATTGCCGCCAAGCGACAGGGCCTGGCGGAAGGTGAGCCAGCTCTGGCCGGGAAAGTCGTGCTGGATCACCGCGCCCCAGAGGATCAGCACATTGATCCCCGAATAATGCCGCCCGGTCGCGGCGTTCCTCGGCATGGCGAGGGGTGCCTTGACCGAGGCCGATCCCCAGGGCTGGACCCAGGGGAAGCGGCCTGCCTCCAGCTCGGCGATGATCTTGCTGGTGATGTCGTCGTATAGGCTCGCACGGTCGGAGCCGGCACGCCCGTTGCGGTCATTCCTGAACATCGCGGTTCTCCGCGACGGGCGCCGGAGACCCGTCTCCGGCCCTCAACCCGTCACGGAAACCCCGTCCGCACTCTCACTCTAATGAGGGCGTTGCGGGGCCCTCCCCGCAGAAGGGGTGGGCCGAGACCCTGGCTCGGCCGCAGGGGAAGGCTTTCCCCCTTATCCGGCCTGTTCTCCCGAGCCTCCTTGAGAACTGTCAGAAACTCGCATATATTTCCAACAAGAGAAAGACGATGACACGGCTGACCGAACAGATTTTGTCGCATGCGACGGGCCTGCCCGAAGGTGCCCCTATGTCCGCCAAGAACCTGCTGCACCTCGGAAACCGGGCGGCCGTGGATCAGGCGTTGTCGCGCCTGACGGAGCGCGGGCAGCTCATTCGCGCCGGTCGTGGCGTCTATCTGCGCCCCATCGCCAGCCGGTTCGGCACGCGCACGCCTTCGGTCGAGCAGGCTGTCGAGGCGCTTGCAACCCAAAAGGGGGAGGTCATCGTCTCGAACGGCGCTGCCGCGGCGAACGCCCTTGGCTTGACGACGCAGGTGCCCGTCCGCTCGGTCTATCTGACCTCCGGGCGCAGCCGAAAGATGCACCTCGGCAAGCAGGTCGTGGAATTGCGGCATGCACCGCGCTGGCAACTGGCCCTGGCCAACCGGCCAGCAGGGGAGGCCGTGCGGGCTCTGGCCTGGCTCGGCCCGGAAAAGGCGGAGGCCGCGCTCACGACATTGAAGCGGAAGATGCCGCCCGGCGTGTTCGGCGAACTGGTCGCCGCCGCGCCGCAGCTTCCGACATGGCTCGCGCAGAGCGTCGGAAAGGCGGCGTATGGCTGACGTCTTTCTCCAGCTTTCGGCCGAGGACCGGCGCGACGCGCTGGGTGTCGCGGCCGATCGTTCGGGTCGTCCCACCCATCTTCTCGAAAAGGATGTGTGGGTGGTATGGGCGCTGGCGACGCTCTACGCCGCGCCGCTCGGCGAACATCTGGTGTTCAAGGGCGGCACGTCGCTGTCGAAAGCCTATCACGTCATTCGCCGGTTTTCGGAGGACGTGGATCTGACCTACGACATTCGGGCGATTGCGCCCGATCTGGTCGGGGACAATGGCGAGGGGCTGCCGAAGACGGGAAGCGAGGAAAAGCGTTGGTCCAGCGAGGTCCGTCGGCGGTTGCCGGCATGGGTCGCGGAAACCGTGCAGCCCGTGATCGCGAACGCCCTGGCCGCAGAAGGTCTGGCGGCGGCCATCCGCGTCGAGGATGACAAGCTCTTTATTGACTATGAGGCGACCGCGGCCGGGTCCGGCTATGTCGCGCCCAGCGTCATGCTGGAGTTCGGTGGCCGCTCGACAGGCGAGCCGGCGAGCCTGCGCGATGTCTCCTGCGACGCCGCCGGCCAGATCGACGGACTGGTGTTCCCGACGGCGCGGCCGCGTGTCATGCACGCGGAGCGGACCTTCTGGGAGAAAGCGACCGCCATCCACGTCTTCTGCCTCCAGGAGCGGCTGCGCGGCCACCGCTTCGCACGACACTGGCACGATGTTGCCCGGCTGGATGAAGCCGGCTTCGCGGAAGCTGCTTTCGCCGATCGCGAACTGGCGAACGCCGTCGCCCGCCACAAGTCGATGTTCTTCGCGGAGAAGGCCGCCGACCGCACGCCGATCGACTATGCGGCGGCGGTCAACGGAGGCTTGCGGCTTGTGCCCGGCGGCGATGGCGCGAAGGCGTTGGAAGAGGACTATGTCCGCATGGTCGAGGACGGACTGCTCTTCGATGACGCCGAGCCGTTCGAAGCGCTCATGACGCGATGTACAGATATAGCTGCGCGGGCTAACCGAATGGGGGCCTGAGGGGGGCGGGCGTTGAAGATATTCTCGGTAGTGATCGAAAATTTTCGCGGCATTCAGTCGGCCAAATTGGTGCTGCCTGATCACGCCGTGCTGATCGGCGACAACAATATCGGCAAATCCTCAGTGTTCGAGGCGATTGATCTCGCCTTGGGGCCGGACCGACTGAGCCGGCGACCACCCGTGGATGAGCATGATTTCTATCAGGGGCGCTATCTTCCCAGCCCAAACCCCGATGCTCCCGAGGGTGCGGAGCCAGGCCCCGCGCCGAAAATCACGGTCGAGGTGACGATCACTAATCTGTCACCGGAGCAGGAGGCACGATTTGGAGCCAACGTCGAGTGGCTGAATACTAGGTGTTTAGTCCCGGCATTTGGTGGATCGGGTCGACGATGAACCGGTCTGGCTCTGACGTCCAGTTCTTGGCGATGTATTCGTAGGGCGTGAGACCGCTCAGCGTCTTGAGCCGGCGGGCGAAATTGTAGGCGGCCATGAAGTCGGCGAGGTGCGTGCGCAGCTGGTCGTGGCTATCCTAGTGGAAGCGTTTGACGGTCGCCTCTTTGATGGTGCGGTTCATTCGCTCGACCTGACCGTTGGTCCAGGGATGGTTCGGTTTCGTGAGTCGGAGCTCGATGCCATTTGCGTCGCAGATCATGTCGAAGCGCATCTGGCGCGACCAGGCGGTGTTGCGATTACGCGGCTGCTCGGCGAACTGGATGCCATTATCGGTGAGGATCGTGTGAACGCGGTAAGGCACGGCTTTCAGCAGGTGTTCCAGGAACTCCCAGGCTGTCCGCCTGTCAGCCTTGTCAACCAGTTGGGTGACCGCGAACTTGCTGGTGCGGTCGATGGCGACGAAAAGGTACAGTTTGCCTTCGACGGTCTGCACCTCGGCAATATCGATGTGGAAGAAGCCGATCGGGTAGCGCTTGAAGCGCTGCCGCTTCGGCTTGTCGCCTTCGATGTCCGGCAGGCGGGAGATGCCATGCCGCTGTAGGCATCGGTGCAGCGCTGACCGGGTCAGGTGCGGGATCGACGGCTGCAGAGCGTAGAGGCAGTCGTCGAGCGGCCGCAACGTGTGGCGCCGGAACGCCAGAACCATTGCCTCCTCGGCTTCAGTCAGGGTCGTTGAATGAGGGGCCTTCGGCCCGGTCTTCAGGTCCTCGACTGTCGCCCTCTTACGCCACTTCACGACCGTTTTCGGGTTGATCCCGAGTTCCCGGCTCAGCGTCGCGAGCGAAGCTTGCGATCGCTGTATTGCTGCTCGGACGGCGTGCGTGGTCGTGGCGCACCCATGACGTACCTGTCCCATACGGCTCCCTTACATTCCAACGAAAGGATCGCACCATCAAACCATGGGATCAAACACCTAGGTCTGCGAGACGCCTTGATAACGATCGACGAACTGGACGCTGTTGTCGGTTAAAATGGTATGGATCCTGTAGGGCACGATCCTGACCAGAACCTTGAGGAAGGGGGCTGCGACCGGCTTGGTGACCTTGCGGTAGATGAGGGCAAAAACCAGCTTCGAGGTCGATCGACCGCGACGATGTCTGACATAGATACGTCTTCTGTATTTAACGCCGTCAGCACGGTCCATTAACCAATATCAGCTGCGCGCCGGAGAGCGCGCCGTCGCCGAGCGGCTACGCCTACCCGACCGGATCGAGGCACCCTGGTTAGGCCGTCAGGTCGCGATCAAGCTGTCGATCGCGCGATCGGTGTCGCGACGGCCATTGTCGATCAGCGTGCGCATCGCATTGCGTGCCGCGTCGGGATCGGCATCACGCACGGCGTCGAACACGCGCGCGTGTTCGGGGATCGGATCGCGTGCCAGCGCATCATTGCGCTGCTTGAAGATCGTCGTCCACAGGACCGCCGCCGCGATGCCGCCGGCCAAGCTCGCCACTGCCTCGTTATGCGCCGCTTCGAGCAGCGCCTCGTGAAACGCGCGATCGGCCAGCCGGCCGACTTCGGTCGCCAGCGTCTCGCGAGTCATCGTATCGAGCGCGGTCCGCATCCGGCCAACCTGGGCGTCCTCGCGGCGTCGCGCCGCCAGCGCGGCGGCTTCGGGCTCGATCATCGCGCGCAGCTCGAACAGGTCGGCGACGAATCTCGGATCAGGGTCGGTTTCGAACGACCAGGCGAGCAGATCGGGGTCGAGATGGTTCCAGCGTCGTCGCGGGTTGATCATCGTGCCCACTTTTGGCCGGCTGCTGATCAAACCCTTGCCGATCAGCAGTCGCACCGCCTCGCGATATGCGGTGCGTGAGACGCCCAGGCGTTGCGAAGCGGTCACCTCGTCCTCGAGCAGCGTGCCCGGCGGGTGACGGCCGGTGATGATCGCAATCGCGAGATCGTGCGCGATGGCGCCATGGATGCGGGTCGCTCCGCCGATACCGTTTGATCGCAGAACGAGGGATCGTCTCACGTCCCGCCGCCGCGCCAGGCTGCGACCAGCGCGGTGGCACGCGCGCTGACAGTCGCGGGCGCATCACCCGCGCGATAGAGCGCGCTACCGACGCCGATCCCGCGCGCCCCGGCGGCGATCCATTCGCCCAGATTGTGCGCGCCGGTGCCGCCGACTGCCCAGAGCGGCGTTTCCGCCGGAAGCGCCTCGGCCAAGGCGCGCAGATAGGAAGGGCCATAACCCGTCGCCGGAAACAGTTTGAGATGCGCGGCGCCTGCGGCCAGCGCGGCGAATGCCTCGCTCGGGGTGACGAAGCCCGGCATCGCCTCGATACCGGCCGCGATGCACGCCGCGATCACCGCCCGATCGCTGTTGGGCGCGACCATGAAGCGGCCGCCGGCACGCGCTAGCGTATCGACCATCGCGGGCTCGATCACGGTGCCGCCGCCGATCAGCGCGTCTTCCCCGAACGCGTCGACCAGCGCGGCGATGCTTCGCGCTGGCTCGGGCGAGTTGAACGGCACCTCGATCACGCAGATCCCGGCCTCGACGATCGCCCGCCCGATCGCGACCGCCTCGTCGGGCCTGACGCCGCGCAGGATTGCCACGATCGGCGGCGATCCGCTGGCTAGCAACGATTCGAGCGTCACTCGACCCAGTCCTCCAATAGCGCGAGCCCGGCAAGGACCGCAGCCTCGCCATCGATCCGCGACGATGCAATGCCGAAGCGGCCGAGCGCGCGGACATAATGATCGCACAAAGCGGGATCGCCGACCACCGTGATTGCGCGGCCATCGCTCCCTCCGCCCCCGCCGACGCTGGTTTCGGCGACGATCTCGCTGCCGATCAGCAGTCCCGACAAAAAACCGCGTGCCCAGTCGGGCGAGCGCGCGTCGAGCATCTGCGCGGCGCGCGCCTCGAACAGCGCGGCGACGAACGGCGTGGCGGCGCGATCGAGCCCGGCGTCGAAGCCCGCCGCCGCGTCATCGGGCCGATCGCCAGCCCCGCGCGCGAGCGTGCTTTGCCGGCTCAGCAGCGCGAACATCTCACCGGTCGGATAGGTGCGGAAACCGGTGACGGTCGCGTCGGCGACGTCGACCCATTTGGCATGAGTCCCGGGCAGCAACAGGCGCAGACGACCACAGGCGAGCGCTGGCATCAGCGCGAGCGCGCCGAACATCTGCGTCTCCTCCCCTCGCATCACGTCGGGCGCGCCATCGTTGTGGCGACAGCTCAGCCCAGCGGCGACAATCACCGCCCGGCCG
Source organism: Sphingomonas sp. CCH15-F11 (assembly GCF_001557005.1). NCBI lineage: Bacteria > Pseudomonadati > Pseudomonadota > Alphaproteobacteria > Sphingomonadales > Sphingomonadaceae > Sphingomonas > Sphingomonas sp. CCH15-F11. The sequence goes on from NZ_LSKG01000040.1 coordinate 12,534, forward strand.
CCGATTGCACACCGCGCCGGCCGCGCCGCCCAATCGTCGATCGCCGCGGGGCACGCGACATAACCGGCCTCGACCAGCGCCCCGCGCGCGCCGGCCATGCCCGCCAGCAAGACGCGTTCTGCCTCGGGCCAGCCGTCGAGCGTCGCTGCCAGCGCGGCGCGCGCATCGAGCCCCGGCGTGCCGATCCCGGGTCCTTCGCGGCGCTCGGTGGCACCGTCCGTCTTCCGGAACAGCCGCAGCCGGGTGGTGCCCCAATCGCCGACAATGCTTGCCATTACTTCGCTTTAGTCAACGAACGGTTCGACTGCCAGCGCTCGTCCGCACAGAAAGGCGTCGGCGACGAGCTGCAGCGGCGCGGTGTCAACCTCGCTCGCGCCGCCGGCCACGAGCGCTGCGAAACGCGCATAGAGGCCCGAATATTCGCGGTCGGGCGCATAGTCGCAACCGCGACCGGGCAGGGTGAGCACAGCGCCGCCGTGGGCGAGCGTACAGCGGCCGGCATCGGTATCGACGACAATGTCCCAGCTTTGCGGCCCGGTCTGTCGAAAATCGAAATCGGCGCTGACGGCGATGCCGCTTACGGTCGTCATGGTCAGGTCGGCCGCGATCGGTGCCGCGCGGTTCTCGGGGACCGACAGCGTCGCCGTGCAAACGAACAGCGGCTCGGGCAGCAGCCGCGTCACGATCGACAAGGCGTTAATACCCGGATCGAATACACCGAGCCCGCCGGGCTCCCAGATCCAGTCCTGTCCCGGATGCCACACGCGCACATCCTCGCGCCAGCTGATCGCGACGGCGCGGATCGCCTTGCCAACCAGCCATTCGCGCGCCGGCTCGACCCCCGCGGCGAAGCGCGAATGCCAGCTCGCGAACAGTGTGACCCCCGCGGCCGCCGACTGCCGCCTTAGCGCGTCGACTTCGGCGACGCTGGCACCGGGCGGCTTTTCCAAGAAGACGTGCAGCCCGGCAGCGATCGCGGCCCGCGCCGCAGCATAGCGCGCCTGCGGGGGCATACACAGCGCGACCGCGTCAACCGGCGGCCCCTCATCAAGCATCGCCTCGACCGACGTGAAATGCGGCACGTCGAGCTTCGGATCGACCCGGCTGACGGTCGCGGCAAGTTCGAACGACGGGTCGGCGGCAATCGACGGCAGATGCTGGTCGCGCGCAATCTTGCCAACACCGGCGATAGCGATGCGGATCGTCACAGCGCCGTCACGCGGGTTGGCACCGCTTCGGAACGCCGCAGCTGATTGCGCAGTGGCAGAGTGAATGGTGCCGCCTCGATCTCGAACAGGTCGCCGGGCTCGGCCCGCACCCCATCGGCGAACGACAGCGTCGCGGTGCCGAAGAAATGGACATGCACGTCGCCGGGGCGCCTGAACTGCACATATTTGAAATGATGATGCTCCAGATTGGCTAGGCTATGCGACATGTTCGCCTCGCCAGACACAAACGGCTTTTCCCACAGCATCGCGCCGTCGCGCAGGATACGGCTCATTCCCTCGACATGATCGGGCGCGTCGCCGATCAGCAGTTCGGGGCCAAGCGCCGCCGGGCGCAGCTTCGAATGCGCCAGCCAGAGGTAGTTGTGCCGCTCGGTCACATGGTCGCTGAACTCATTGGCGAGGCAGAGGCCCAGCCGGTACGGGGTTCCGCCCGGTCCGATCAGATAGATGCCGGCAAGCTCGGGCTCCTCGCCGCCATCGGCCGCGAAGTCGGGCATGTCGAGCGGTTCGCCCGGGCCGCGCAGCCCGCTGCCATCGCCCTTGTAGAACCACTCAGGCTGCTGGCCGATCGCGCCGAGCGCGGGCTTGCCGCCTTCGACGCCTTCAAGGAACATACGCATCGAATCGGTCTGATGCGTCGCATGCGAAGCCTCGCGATGCATCTTGTCGCGCCCTTCGGCCGAACCGAGATGAGTAAGCCCGGTGCCCGCCATGATCAGCCGCGCGGGATCGTCATGATCGATCGGCGCGAGGATGCGCCCCGCAGCCAGCTCGGCCCCGGCGTCGATCGCCGGACCGCGCCCCTTCGCGGCGATCAGGCTGACGAGCGGACACGACCGCTCGATCGCTTCGGCGGCTAGCATCCGGGTGCTCGTCGCGCCCGGGACGATCCACGCCGCATCATCGGCCGCGGCGATCACCGCACGGGCGCCGTCGTCGCCGCGCCGCTGGAGCAGGCGCAGCGTCACGATACGACCCCGTCGCGTAGTTCGGCGGGCAACAGCGCGGCGGGCAGGTTCTGATAGCAGACCGGACGCAGAAATCGATTGATCGCCAGGCTGCCAACGGAGGTGGTGCGCGCATCCGACGTCGCCGGCCAAGGCCCGCCATGGACCATCGTGGCGGCGACCTCGACCCCGGTCGGCCAGCCATTGGCAAGGATGCGCCCGGCCTTACCCTCGAGCAGCGGGATCAGCGACGCCGCCAGCACTTGGTCGCCCTCGTCGAGATGCAAAGTCGCGGTCAGCTGGCCCTCGAGCCCGGCGATCACGGTGCGCAACGCGTCGGCGTCGCGGCAGCGCACGATCAGCGAGGTAGCGCCGAACACCTCGTCGGTTAGGTGCGGCTCGGCGGAGATCGCGGCCGCGTCGGTCGCAAACAGCGCCGCCGCGCCGCACAGTCTGCCGCTCCCCGCCGGCCCGCGCGCCAGTGTCTCGACGGCCGCCCCGCCCGCCAGCGTGGCGACGCCCGCATCATATTGCGCGTGGATCGCGTCGGTCAGCATCGTCTGTGCCGGTGCCGCCGCGATCGCCGCCGCCGCCGCCGTCTCGAACGCGTCAAGCCCCGGCCCGGCGATCGCCAGAACGAGGCCGGGATTGGTGCAGAACTGTCCCGCGCCCATCGTCAGCGACTGGACGAAGCCGGTGCCGAGCGCATCGCCGCGCGCGGCGAGCGCGGCGGGGCAGAGGATCACCGGATTTACGCTCGACATCTCCGCGAACACCGGGATCGGGACGACGCGCGCCTGTGCCCGGCGCCACAACGCGATGCCGCCCGCGCGCGATCCTGTAAAGCCGACCGCGGCGATTCGCGGATCGTCGACCAGGGCGCTTCCTAGATCGTTGCCCGGGCCCACCAGATGGCCGAACACACCCTCGGGCATCCCGCAGGATGCCGCCGCGCGCGCGATCGCCGCCGCGACCAGCGCCCCGGTCGCCGGATGTGCCGGATGCCCCTTGACGACAACCGGACAGCCGGCAGCCAGCGCCGAGGCGGTGTCGCCGCCTGCGGTCGAAAAGGCGAGCGGGAAGTTCGACGCGCCGAACACCGCGACCGGGCCGATGGGCACCTTGCGCAGTCTGAGTTCGGGGCGCGGCAGCGGCTGGCGTTCGGGTAGCGCCGGATCGACTCGAATGCCCACGAAGCCGCCTTCGCGCACCACCTGCGCGAACAGGCCGAGCTGGGCGACAGTGCGTCCGCGCTCGCCCTCCAGCCGCGCGCGGGGCAGGCCGCTCTCTCGCATCGCCATCGTGATCAACGCATCGCCCAGCGCCTCGATTTCCCTGCCGATCCGGTCGAGGAAGTCTGCCCGCGCGGCATGGCCAGTCGCGGAATAGGGCTCGAACGCCGCCGCCGCCGCGGCGCAGACGGTCGCGACATCGGCTTGCGTGCTAACAGCGATCGGGTGCCCGAACGGCTCGCCGGTCGCGGCGTCGATTGACATAAAGCTTCGGGTCATGACGGCCTTCAAGAGATGACGGTCGCGGATTCGAGATCGGGCAGCACTCCCGTCGGCTTGGCCCCCCACAGCGCGTAGAACAGCACGTAGAGCTCGCACAGCGCGGTCAACAGGAATGATCGTTGCAGGCCGTAGGCATCCGCCAGATAGCCCTGCACGAACACCAGCGCTCCGCCGGCGATAGCCATGATCAGCAGCCCCGATCCCTCCTCGGTCAACGGCCCCAGTCCCCGGATGCCCAGCGTAAAGATCGTCGGGAACATGATCGAATGAAACAGCCCAACCATGATAAGCGACCACATCGCCACCGCGCCGCTCGCAAACACCGTCACCAGCATGGTCACGAACGCCCCGACCGAAAACCATGCCAAGATCGTCTCCGCGCGATACCACTGCATGAGCGCAGCGCCGGCGAAGCGGCCGACCATCATCCCGCCCCACAGCAACGTCAGATACTGCCCGGCCTGTTCGGTGGTCAGGTTCGCGATGTCGGGCTGGGCGATAAAATTGACGAACAGGTTGCCGACGCCAATCTCGGCGATCAGGTAGATGAAAATTGCCGGGATGCCGAGCATCAGGTTGCGGTGCTTCCACAGCGAATGCCGCTTACGTTCTTCCCTGGTGACGCGTCTGGTCGCCGATCCCATCGCCGGCAGCGGAAACCGTGCGATGACGATCGCGAGCACCACTAGCGCGACTGCGACCAGCGCATAGGGCAGGACCACCGACTGCGCATCCGCCAGCCGCTCCGCCTGGGTTAGCACTGTTCCCTGCTCGACCGTGCCGCCCCTCGACCGGCCGAGGATCAGATATGCGCCGAACAGCGGCGCCAGCATCGTGCCCGCCGAGTTCATCGCCTGGACGAGGTTGAGCCGCGACGACGCGGTCTCGGGTTTGCCCACCACCGCGACATAGGGGTTGGCGGCGACCTGCAGCAGCGTGATGCCGCTGGCGATCACGAACAGCATGACGAGCGTGACGCCGTAGGAGGGGATGCTTGCAGCCAGCATCATGCCCGTTGCGCCGCCGGCCATAATGAACAGCCCAGTGACCAGTGATTTCTTGTAGCCGATCCGCTCGATCAGCTTGGCCGAGGGGATCGAGGCTAAGAAATAGGCGACGAACCAGACGCTTTCGATCAGCGTCGCTTGGAAATAGCTGAGGTCGAAAACGCTACGCAGGTGCGGCAGCAGGGTGCCATTGATGACGGTGATGAACCCCCACATGAAAAAGAGACTGGCGAGCAACGTCAGCGCCGGGCCGTAGCCACCGGCGGATGCCGAACGCACTTCCGGAGCGATAGCTGATTTTAACGCCTGCGGCATGCCACCGCTCCCCTTGCTCAATTATATTGTCCGACTATTAAGGGAGAGGCTTTGTGTCAATGCGGCGTGAACGGAGGTAAGGTGAATTTCTCGACGGACGCAAAATTGCAGATAACGATGGCGTTGTGCCCTCCAATTTGCGGCATGCGAATCGCCACGGTCCGATCAGCGTTGGCCTATGGGGATCACATCAACGATCACTTCGCGCTGACGCCATGAGCGATGCGCCCCGCCTGCGCAGCCGCGCCTGGTTCGACAACCCAGATAATATTGACATGACCGCACTCTATTTGGAGCGGTATCTCAACTTCGGGTTAAGCCTGGGGGAGCTGCAGTCGGGCAGGCCGATCATCGGCATCGCTCAGACCGGCAGCGACCTATCGCCCTGCAACCGCCATCATCTGTTGCTGGCGGAACGTGTCCGCGAGGGCATACGCGAGGCAGGCGGCATCGCGATCGAGTTCCCGGTCCACCCGATCCAGGAGACCGGCAAACGCCCAACGGCCGCGCTCGACCGCAACCTGGCCTATCTCGGCCTCGTGGAGCTGCTCTATGGCTACCCGATCGACGGCGTTGTGCTTACGATCGGCTGCGACAAGACGACGCCCGCGTGCCTGATGGCGGCGGCGACGGTAAACATTCCGGCTATCGCGTTGTCCGTAGGCCCGATGCTTAACGGCTGGTACAAGGGAGAGCGTACTGGATCGGGCACGATCGTGTGGCGTGCGCGCCAGTTGCTGGCTGCGGGCGAGATCGACGATGCCGAATTCATCCGGCTTGTGGCGAGTTCGGCTCCGTCGACCGGATACTGCAACACAATGGGCACGGCAACGACGATGAACTCGCTGACCGAGGTGCTGGGCATGAGCCTGCCCGGATCTGCGGCAATCCCAGCACCCTATCGCGACCGGCAGGAATGCGCGTGGCGGACAGGCCAGCGCATTGTCGACATGGTGCGTGAGGATTTGAAGCCCTCGGACATCCTCACCCCCGACGCGTTCCACAACGCGATCGTGGTCAACTCTGCGATCGGCGGATCGACCAATGCGCCGATCCACCTGTCGGCAATCGCCCGCCATATCGGCGTCGACTTGCCGCTCACCGAATGGCAACGGACCGGTCTCGACGTGCCGCTGCTGGTTAACCTTCAGCCGGCGGGCGAGTATCTGGGCGAAGACTATTACCGCGCCGGAGGCGTGCCGTCGGTTGTAGCTGAGCTGATGCGCCACGGTCTGATCCGCGAAGACGCAATAAACGCCAATGGCCGAGGGATCGGCGACAATTGCCGCGGCGCGCGGATCGAGGACGAGGAGGTGATCCGCCGGTTTGACCGGCCGCTCACGACGCGCGCCGGTTTCATAGTGCTCTCGGGCAACTTGTTCGACGCTGCGATAATGAAGACGAGCGTGATTTCCGACGATTTCCGCGCGCGCTACCTATCCGATCCCGAAGATCCCGACGCATTCGAAGGCACTGCGATCGTGTTCGACGGGCCTGAGGATTACCATGCGCGGATCGATGACGGCGCGCTCGCCCTCGACGCCCGCAGCATCCTGATCATGCGCGGTGCCGGGCCGATCGGCTATCCGGGATCGGCGGAGGTAGTGAACATGCGCCCGCCAGCCTATCTGATCGCCGCTGGGATCGACGCGCTGCCGTGCATCGGCGATGGCCGCCAGTCCGGCACGAGCGGCTCCCCCTCGATCCTCAATGCTAGTCCGGAAGCGGCTTCGAACGGCGGGCTGGCGCTGGTCCGCAGCGGTGACCGCATCCGCGTCGACCTCGGTGCCGGGCGGGTCGACATGCTGGTCGGCGCGGACGAGCTGGCGGCGCGGCGCGCGGCACTAGAGGATGCGGGCGGTTTCGCCTACCCCACTTCGCAGACGCCTTGGCAGGCGATTCAGCGCGAACGCGTCGGCCAGATGGACCGCGGCGCGATCCTAGAAGGTGCGGAAGCGTTCCAGCGCATCGCCCAGACCATGGGCGTCCCGCGCAACAACCACTGAGGGAGGGGCATGGCCGACTGGCAGATTATCAAGCGCGACGTGCGCGACACCCTCGGCGAGGGCGCGCTGTGGAGCGCACGACACAACGCGCTCTACTGGACGGACATCCTGGCCCCTGCGGTCAACCGGCTGTCGCTCGATAGCGGAGAGGTCACCCGCTGGCCGATGCCCGAGGCGGTCGGCTGGCTGGTGGAGCGCCGGGCCGGCGGTTTCATCGCGGGATTTAAGAGCGGATTTGCCGAACTCGATCTTGATCCGGTCGCGATCCGCCCGATCGTGGATCCCGAGCCCGACCTCCCAGACAACCGTATGAACGACGGCAAGGCCGATGCCGCCGGCGTCATCTGGTGCGGCACGATGGCGACGAAGGCCGACCGGGACAGCGGCTCCCTATGGCGCTTCGGGGCTGACCGGCGGCCGGTGCGGATGGACAGCGGCTATCGCGTCACCAACGGCCCGGCCTTTTCGGTCGATGGTTGCTGGCTCTATCACAGCGATACTGGGCGCCGGACTGTCTACCGTTTCGCGCGACGCAACGACGGGACGCTGGGCTCGCGCGAGACCTTCCTGACGTTCGCAGAGACGGACGGTCGCCCCGATGGGATGACAATCGATACCCAGGACTATTTATGGATCGCACATTGGGGCGGCTCGCGGGTCAGCCGCTTTCGCCCCGACGGAGTGCTGGACTGCGCGATCGCCCTTCCCGCTAGTCAGGTGACCAACCTGACCTTCGGAGGCGCGAGGCTCGATCGCCTGTTCGTGACCTCCGCCGCCGTCGACTTACCGACAAGCGTCCACGACGGCGGGCTTTTCGAAATTCTTTCGCACGGTGCGAGCGGCAGCGATCCCGGCACCTTCGGTGGCTAATAAGGCCGCTGCCGTAACGATGCTGCGCGCACGCAAGGCCGAAGATCCAACCGTCGATCCACCACCACGTGGGGCGACACAGCGAGTGCTGTCGCCGAACGGCACGGCGGCGGTATGCGGGCTGTCGATGATGCTAGCGCGAGGATCTTCGACCGGACATCCACCGCCTTCAACGGCATGAAAGTCCGTTCAGCGCCGATGCCGGGCAAAGATTGTCGTTCCTTCAACACACGCAAACCAAGGAGCAGCGCGGGGGGCAACAGCTCACAGCCTCGTTCCCGTGGCGGATCGACCGCCGTTATGCACTGCCCGACCGCCAGAATGATGAATGCATCCGGCTGTTGACGTCCGATAACGTCCTCAGTCGACATCGGCTATGCCGCGTTGCGATCGACGAAGATCGTTTCGCCGCGGCGGTGCACCGTCAGCGCGTTCGACCAATAGCCGTGACCATAACGGAGCGTGGCAGTGCCATCGTCGGCAAGATGGCGATCGAGGCGGACAGGCTGCGCAAGGGTGAAGCGGGAACCGTTCCACGCCAGCGTGAAAGAGCGGGTCTCTCCCGCGCCGTCAAGCCGCAGCGTCACCGTGTCGATCAGGTGGGTACCGATGCCGCGCGGGATGTCGGCGAATAGGCGGACGGGCCGAGCAGCCGGCCAGGTTTCGATCGGCCTTCCATCCACATCTTCAACACCAATCGTGCCATCGAGCGTGATCAGTTCGGCAAGCGACATGTTGTAGCTGGCGTTGAACGCCACCCACCCTTCGGGGTGCCGGAATGCGCCCGAAGGATTGTATGGATAATGCTCGTTCGACGCGCTCGAGCTCAGCGTGCCGCGGACTAGTTCAAGCCGGGCGCAGATGTCGGGTGGGTAGTGCACCGGCCACCCGCGCTCCACGCCAAAATAGTCTTTCACGCCGTGATTTGCCGCGTGCGCGCCGATCGGATTGCGGCCCGCGAGCGTATCGAGGTGTGCAACGCCGATCGCCCGCAGCCGGGCGGCGCGGGAGGAATCTACGCGGGCCAGCCACGCCGTTACGCCGGGTAAGCCAGCAACATTGCCGACGTCGTTCCAGCCGCTGCCGGGCTTGACCACCGCAGGTTGCGGGCTTTCCGCAGACCAACGCGGCGGACCCCACTGCGTCTCGTCCCAGCGGCGAAAATCCCACATGTTTTCGGAGCGCGCCTCGATCACGGCTGCATAGCGGCGTAGGAAGTCAGCGAGTCCAGGCGGGGCAGAGTCCGGATGGTGGAGCAGGAGGGCGCACAGCCCCGTTGCCAGCCGGTTCTCGCTCTGCCGCTGCCCCTTGGTGTAGCGCGGATCGGTGAGGTCGACGTTAGCGATGATCCACGCCGCCTGCGCCCGCGCGGCGGCGGTGTGGCGCTGCGCGGCCGCCGGGTCGGCCGCGCGCACTGCCTCGGCCATCATCAGGTTCGGCAGGATGGAATGGCCCGGCGCGTGGCGGCCCTTCAGCCCCCCGACCTCGGTAATGACATCGAACAGGCCGACCTTCGGCCATAGCGTGGTCGCGACCTCCTGCACGCGGCGCGTGAACTCGGGAGCGAACCATTGCCGCAGGGTGGGCAGCGCGTGGAGGAAGAAAGCGAACTCCTCCACCGTCTGCGCGTGGATCGCCGCGGGCGTGGTCTGGTCTGAGGGGTCCTGAGAAACAGGCGACAGCAGCGAAAAGCCGATGCCCCAGTGGATCAGCGCGATCGCATCGGGCACGTCTCCACCAATGGGTGGCGGCAGCTCACGATAATAGCGGCGTGCAGTCTCTAGCGCACCGGTATCGCCGGTGTCGCGAATCCAATGAAAGTTAGGATCAAGCAACCGGTCGCAGTCGGACTGGCGCTCGATCCGGCGTGGCAGATTGAGGAAATAATCCGGATGCGCGCACCACAGGGTTATCAGCGATGCCGTCTCATAAGAGTAAAAGGTGCCATCGCGAAAAGCGCGTCCGCCATAGGCCGAGGGGTGGGTGCCGATCAGTGAGCGCACATCAGTAAGGAACGGCACGACCATATCTAGCCCAGCACTGACGGGCAAATGGGGGCCTATGTCAAATGGATCGGACTGAACGGCGGGATCGTCGACAAGCCGCAGCACATATGCGCCCCCGTCCGAGGCCCCCGGTCCAAGGTGGGCGGAGGAGAAATCGCCAACGCCGCCGTGCAACAGGCCAAGATGGCACCGCCGTCCGGATCGCCGATCGATCAGCTCGAACGCAGTTTTGTCTGCGACGCCAACTGCTGTGAACCGCTTAACACCATGCCGCGCATAGCCGGTCTGGTTGACGAAGAGACGACGGGGCTGTTGTGCGCTGGCCGACATAAAGGCGGGGAGCGCCAGCACCGCTCCAGATGCTCCTAACAGCGCTCGTCTCGTTGTCCGCATGCCCGCCCCGTCCTATTTTAGGGATTGTCGCGCCGCCGCGATGATCAGAATTTCAGCGCCACGCTGGCCTTGTAGATCCGCCCGAACGTGACGTTCGTCCGCAACGCCTCTTCCACGCCGTCATAGGTTCGCTGCTGCTCGTCCAGAATGTTGTTGACCTCCAGTCCGAAGGTCAGCTGCTTGCTGAGGTCGTAGCGCAGCGTCGCGGAAAGGTCGGAATAGGGATTGTTATAGATGCCGGTCGACGCGCCCGAAAGGCCGATGAGATACTGGTCGCGCCAGTTATAGGCGCCGCGAATGCTGATCCCGTCCTTCTCGTAATAGGCGACGATGTTCACATTGTTTCGCGACAGTCCTGGGAACGGCAGCGTCCGACCGACCGAGTCGCGGATCGGCGTCTCGGTGTCGATATAGGCGTAGGTGGCGAGCACTCCGAAGCCATCGAACGGCGAGGGCAGGAAGTAGAAGGGTAGCTGGAGCAGGGCTTCGACGCCCTGCACCTTCGCGCCGCTGCCGTTAATACCGCGCGAGATGAGATAGTTGACGCCGTCATACACCTCCGGCGTCTGCCCGGCGATGATGAAGGTCGACACGTCCTTGTAGAAATAGCCAACTGAGGCGACTGCGCGCTGGCCGAAATAGTATTCGAGCGAAACGTCGTATTGGTCGGCCTTGAACGGTTCGAGGTTCGGCGATCCGCCGTTGCCGCCGCCGGGGGTGATTTGCCGCCCCTGGGCGTCGAAGGTCGCCGCGTTGTTCAGCGAAACGCCGTTAGAGAGCGATGTGGTGTTCGGATAGGACACGACCTGCGCCGCGCCTGCGCGCAGGATCAGCCCGTTGTTGAGATCGAGCTTCGCCACGAACGAGGGCAGCCATTCGTTGTCGCTGCGCGGAAAGGTGATCGGCGTGGCCATTCCGTTGCCGGCGATCAGGTTGCCGGTGGAGCGCAACTCGCGGTTCACGTAGCGGACGCCGACATTGCCCGATAGGATCGCCGACCCGATGTTGATGCCGTAATCGAGCTTGCCATATGCTTCGACGAAACGTTCGTTGATTCGGCTGAAGCTGCCGATCGCAGCCAGCGAGCTTCGAGGATCGACGCATTGGGAATTGCCGGTGATGGCCGGAAACGCGGTGAACGCCCCGCAGCCGTCGACCGCGCCATTCGCCGACAGGAAGCGGGTCGGCAGGCCGGGAAACAAGCCGCCCAAGTCTGGATTCGAGTACAGCTGCGTAAAGTCCGCCAGCTGCGTAGCCGGGATGCCGCCCGCGGGTCGGATATCGATGCGCTTGGGATCGGTGACGAACTTCAACCGCGAGTACCGCGCGCCTACATCAATACTCCTGAGGAAGCCGTCGCCGAGATCGTAGTTCCAGTCGTTGCGGACCGCGAATTCCTCTGTCCGCGCGATCGCCGTATTGTCGAATAGGATCGTGAATCGAAGCTGAGCAGGATCGGTTAGGTCGATCCCCGATATGTCGTAGGAACCGAAGGAGCCCCTGGTAAAGTCGAAGTCTACGATAGGCGTGAGTCCGGCCACCGGCTGCAGCCGGAAATAGATCTGCTTGCCGGAGTAGGTCGATCGACTGTACGAGACCTCTCCGGTGGTGGTGAGCCGATCGCTTGCACGCAGCCGCCCGCGCAGCGCGGAGCTCCAGACGTCGGCATCGGTGTTCAGGAATTCGGTATTGGTGAGGACATTCGTGGTGGCCCTGCCAGACAGCAGGATATCGTCAGGTGAAAAGGTTGGGTTGCTGAGACCTGCCGTAGGAGAGAACGAGAGCCAGAGCCGCTCGCGACTCGCATCCAGGTTCGAGTAGAATGTGTCGGCTATGATCTCCACGTCCGGACTGGGACGCCACTGGATGACGCCGTTCAGGCCGAGCGACCTGCGTGTCTCGTTGATCGCCTCCGGCCGCGCGTCGGTGTTGCCGAAGCGAGTCCCACCCGTGCCGTCAGTGAAGCGGCCATAGCCCGAGAAGGTGTCGAGGCCGAGCTGGGACACCGGCCGCCGGTTGTAGGAGGCGGACACCAGAATGCCCAACGTGTCATCGGCGAACCGCTGAGAGGCGAGGCCGAACAGCTCGTAACCGGCCCGATCCGCCTGCTCGCTGTAAATGCCCGTGATCTTCGCGACATATTGAGCCGGCGTGTCCAGCGGAGTGCGGGTCCGGATATCGACGATGCCGCCGAGGCCGCCGCTCAATTGGTCCGCGCCGGCCAGCTTCGTTACGCTCAGCTCGCTGATCAGCTCTGAGGGGACTTGCGCCAGCAGGCTGTAGGTGGACGTTCCGAGCGACTCCGCGCCGGTGCCGCCGCGGCCGAACGCGTCGTAGATCTGGCGACCGTTGAAGAGATAGACATTCTGGCGAAGTCCACGGATCGACACGCTGGTTCCTTCGCCGATGCCGCGATCGACTTGAACACCCGATACGCGCGCAAGCGATTCGGCGACGTTGCGATCCGGCAGTTTGCCGATGTCGTCCGCAACGATTGCGTCGACGAATTGATCGGTGTTGCGCTTCAGGTCGGCCGCGCGCCCGAGGCTGTTGCGAATACCGGTGACAACGATGTCCTCATCGGTCGCCTCCGTCGCCGCGCCGGCGTTCGCCGCCTCCTGCGCGCCGGCCGACATCGGCACGGCCAGTGCGATCAGCGCGGCCGACAGCTTCAACTTGGTTGAATAAGCTCGCATCGTTCCCTCCCGAACTTGCCGGATGCCTCCGACTTATTTCGGGCCAACGGAGCTTATATAGCGACAATTGTCAATGCGCTTTCGCGGGATGGCCGGCCATTGACGAACGTCGAGGCGCGCGGCGGCGCCTTTGCCGCTTCGGACCAACGCACACTCAGGTCCTTTCGAATGTACCATCTATCAGTACATAGAGTTCCGCGCCGATCGGCGCGGCGACTCAGTCGGGGTCGAGAGCCCGACCGCCGACTACGCGCAGCAGCACCAGCGCCATCGGGTGCAGCACCGCCATGAGCAGGAAGACGGGCGTGTACGACACGGTGCTGACGAGCTCGCCGATGGCGCCGGTCGACACCACGCCCCCCAGCCCCGCGCCCGCCGCGACGAACCCGAACACCGACGCGAGTCGCTGCGACGGGTAGCGTTCGATGATCAGCGTGCTGAGATTGATCTGCCAAGCCAGCTGGCACAGCGCGACGACCACCATCAACGCGAAGGTGAACGGAATCGGCGGTCGCAACGCGAC
>NZ_LSKG01000041.1:0-1511 GCF_001557005.1 Sphingomonas sp. CCH15-F11
TGTCCGTCGTCAGAACATTCGGCACAACTCGCGGCGTAGATTAGCGGAGTGCGGACCTCGTCAGGGGGTTGATGTTAGGCGGCGAACTTGCGGTGCTGCAAGCGCCGATGATCGATGGTCTGTCGCTTGATCCTTTCGCGCAGTTTGATGATTGCCGGAGCCCTGCCGAAGTAGGCGTCGGCAGGCGTCACGTTGGCCAGGCTCTCGTGGTATCGCTGGTGATTGTAGTGCTCGACGAAGGTCTCGATGTGGGCTTCGAGGTCGCGGGGCAGGAAGTAGTTTTCCAGCAAGATGCGGTTTTTCAGGGTCTGGTGCCAGCGCTCGATCTTGCCCTGGGTTTGGGGATGACACGGGGCGCCGCGGACATGGCTCATCTTCCGGGCCTCGATGTATTCCGCCAGCTCACCCGCGATGTAGCTGGGGCCATTATCGCTGAGTAGCCGGGGTTTGTGCAGCACCGTGGCGCTGTCGCAACCAGAAGCCGCCAGGGCGAGGTCCAGCGTGTCGGTGACGTCCTCGGCTCGCATGTTGGTGCACAGCTTCCAGGCGATGATGTAGCGTGAGAAGTCGTCGAGCACGGTCGACAGATACATCCAGCCCCACCCGATGATCTTGAAGTAGGTGAAGTCGGTCTGCCACATCTCGTTCGGCCGCGTGGTTTTCGTGTGGAACTGATCGGCAGCCTTGATCACGACATAGGCCGGGCTGGTGATCAGGTCGTGGGCCTTCAACAAGCGGTAAACCGTGGATTCCGACACGAAGTAGCGCTGCCCATCGGTGAAGCGTACGGCCAGTTCCCGGGGGCTCAGCTCAGACTGTTCCAGCGCCAGCTCGATGATCTGGTCGTGGATGCCCGCCGGGATGCGGTTCCACACCCGGCTCAGCGCCGATGGCCGATCTTCCAACGCCTCCGGCCCGCCTTCGAGGTAGCGATCATACCAGCGGTAGAATGTCCGACGAGGGATGCCGAGTTGGTCCAGCGTGCGCTTGGCCGACAGGTGCGACTGCTCGACGGTTCTGATGATCTCGAGCTTCTCGGATGCGGGATACCTCATTCGTCGTTGCCCCCATCCGCGACCATGCTTTTTTTGAGCAGACGGTTTTCCAGTGTCAGATCGGCCACGCATTCCTTCAGGGCCCGGGCTTCGCGGCGCAGATCCTGGACCTCTCCGGTGGTCGCGGCACGGGCGGTGTCGCCGGCCAGGCGGCGCTTGCCAGCTTCCATGAACTCCTTCGACCAGGTGTAATACAGGCTCTGGGCAATGCCTTCCTTGCGGCATAGCTCGGCGATGCTGTCTTCCCCGCGCAGGCCATCCAGCACGATGCGGATCTTGTCCTCGGCCGAAAAGTGGCGCCGGGTCTGTCGGCGGATGTCCTTCACTACCCGCTCTGCTGGGGCCTTGGCGAGCGATTTTACATTCGAGGATCTGGGCTTCATCTTCGTTCCTTCGTCACTACGACGAAGCCCAGATCCTCCTTAAATCACAACCTCAAATCTGTGCCATTGGTGC
>NZ_LSKG01000042.1:0-19819 GCF_001557005.1 Sphingomonas sp. CCH15-F11
GTCCACGTCACCGAGTACCGCCGCGCCGTCGGCACCAAGGGTTGATCGTGCCCCGCCGCCACGGCGGAGCCATCCCCGCCGCACCGCGCAAGACGCTTCTCGAATGGATCGAGTTCGATGATGGCAACGCAACCGGCATCTCCCAGCCTTCCTGCAGCATCCAGGCCCGGGCCCTCCATGCGCAGCTCGCGCTCGAGCCCACTCACCGAAGCCACTCCCCCGAGCCGCTTCAGCCACCAGCAAGCCTCCGACTTCCGCCGCTCGGCTGATCTCGCGGGCCGATCGGTTGAGATCTCGCCCGACATACCACTGACCTTCGACCAGCCTCTTGCACGACACCATAAGCTGATCGGGCGTTGGGTGGCGTCGCGCGAGAAGGCGACGAGACGATATTCCCGCTGCGAGGCGCGACGGCGCATCGAGCATGTTTTCATCTCTGCCGCTGGCGAGGCGCTGCGTCCGATCGATCTCGCCGAGCTTCGCGTGGTCGTGCTCAACGGCGAGTCCGAGGGAGCGCCGGCGATCGTGATCATCTGCGAGAGCATCGGCCAACTGGATCTCGGATGGATCGAGACCAGCGAGGCGCCGATCGCCTGGCGCGCGGCTGCCTACGTGGCGCTCGAGCAGACCCTGGGGGCTGCCCTGCCGATCTTCGGCTACCAGGATCTCTTCGACGAAATATCCAATTACTATTGGGACGGCGAGACCGACGATGACGCCGCCCGCCAGTGCCTCATCAACTATCACGGCGCAGATCCCGGCGACCTCGACGAAGTCGCCCTGCCGTCGACCATGGAGGCCAAGAAGCCCGCATGGATGATCGCGGCGAATGCAGCGCCGCTGGCGAAGCTGCCTCTCGACCTTCGCAAGGCACTACGCGAACTCCGCAGCGCTCACGACGCGCTTCGGCGCCTGCCGGGAGATTGCAACGCCTGGCACTTCGACGGGCAAATTCTCTACGAATATGTTCCCGGCCTTGAGGAATGTTCGACGCTGCCCCCGTTGACGCTCGTGCCGGTCGAGTTCTTCGCGGCCGAGGTGGACGATGTCGGACGCCACGGCATGGAATACGGCTTCATGGATGTCGCGGGGATCTGTCCGCTCTCCGAGGCCGCGCACGTCGAGCGATGGTTCGCGTCGCTGCGGACCGGCGCTCACTTCCTGCTCGCTGCGCAGCAGCTGATCCAGCTCGATCCCGACAAATTGTGAGGCCCCCATGCCGGACCATAGCGCCCATTTCGAAGCCACCGCCGGAGGCATGGTGCTCACCAACGCCATCCTCCTGTACCGCACCGAGACCCCCCGCGGACTCGATCCCCACCGCGCCCCCAGGCAGGATGGACATGCCTTCGCCAGCATCCATCATGTCGAGCATGGCGGCGAAGGCGGGCCGACGATCGCCGCCGGCACGCCGCTGACCCGCGCCCACCTTCGCCAATGGACCGAGGCGCTCGGGCGCGCAGCGCCGCCTCAGATCCTTCCCCACAATGTGCTGGTTGCCCATCGCGACATGCTCGCCTGGTGGACGCCCGAGCAGGTCCGCCCGGCTTATTTCGATCTGTCCACACCGCCGGCCGGCCTGCGCGTTCTCGCGCAACGGACGATCCGGCCCGTTCCGTATCCCGCCCAGCTGTTCGTGGCGACGCCGCGCCGGCTCGGGGTCTATGCACTCGCCGAAAATGAGCGCCCCTCGGCGACCACGCGGGTGCTCCACTCGCCGGTCCTCAACGTCTTCGTCGATGGCTCTCTCTGCTGGGGGAACATCCCGAGGCCGCGCACGCTGGACGTCGCGGCCATCCCCGACTTCGAGCGGGCGCTGTTCGATTCCTGGTCGACGCACCCCAATCCCGGGCAGGAGCTGACCGTCACCGGCAAGGGTGGCCTGCTGAAGCTCTGGGACGACCTTGCGGCGCGCCAGGCGACGCGCTTCCCGGTGAGGCGCCTCCGGCCGTTCACCGGCACGAGCCAGCGACCTCCATCGAGAAAGGCCAACGCCGAACCGATGACGCTCGAGCGGCTGATCGCTGAAGGCGCGGCGTCATGACCGTCCTCGCCGACGATCCGACCGCGGCCGCCATTCTCGCAGCGGCGTCCTGTTATCCGGTTCCGCCGGTCGGTCGGTCCCCCGCGATCGACGCGGTACGCGCCTCCCGCACAAGCCAATGTCTCGCGGTCGGGAGGGACGGAGTCATGCTCATCGTGCGACGGCCATGGCTCGAGCTCGACATTCCCGTCACGCCGCCGTTTCCCGCCTACCTGCCTTATGGGAGCGTCGGCGAGCGCCGGGCGGAACTACGCTGCGGGCTAATGCCCCGCGAACTGCTCGGCCGGATTCTCGATCACTTCCGAGCGGCCTTGCCCAACGAAGCTGCCGCCTTCGTCCTGTGGAACGAGAATGCGCGAAGCTTCTCGATCCACTACCCCCAGATCGACGATGCCACTCCGTCCCGCGTGACCTATCGGTCCCCGATTCTGGCGCCCGACCAACATCTCATCTGCGACATCCACAGTCATGCGCATGGCGCGGCATTCTTCAGCGCGACGGACGATGCCGACGACGCGCACTCCACCAAGATCGCGCTGGTGCTCGGCCGTCTTGGTCAACCGGAAGGACCCGCCATCGCTTCGCGCTTGTGCGCCGGCGGGATGTTCCTGCCGCTGCCGCGCAGCCCGTTTTCAGGAGACGACGATGCAGCCTGACATCCCCAATCGCCACTATCTTCCTGCCGGCTTCGACAATCGCGCGATCAAGGTCCTTCTAGTCGGCTGCGGCGGAAATGGCGCGCAGATGCTGATGGGACTGGCTTCGCTCGAGACAGCGCTACGCGCGATCTCCACCCGGTCGCTCCAGGTCACCGTCGTCGATGACGACGTCGTCAGCGAAGCCAATCTCGGCCGGCAACCCTTCTACCGATGCGACCTCGGCGCTTCCAAGGCCCGCACGCTCGTCGAGCGGATCAATCTCGCGCACGGCCTTTGCTGGCGAGCCGTCCATGGCCGCGCTCCCGAAGCGGTCAAGATCGCCGACGTGGATATCCTCATCAGCTGCGTCGACACCGCTTCCGCGCGCCGCGCCCTCGGCGCCGATCTGGCGAATGGGAAGCCCGTGCCCGCCTACTGGATGGACCTCGGCAACCGCGCCGGAGACGGGCAGTTCCTGATCGGGTCGCCTCGCCGCTCCACCGCCCACGACCGGCGGCGCCTCCCGACCGTCGTCGAATATTTCCCCGAGATCGCCGACGAAACGGAGCCCGACGACGATGCGCCGTCCTGCTCGGTGGCCGAGGCGCTCGAACGGCAGTCGCTTTTCGTCAACCGCGTCCTGGCAAGCCACGCTCTGGCGCTGCTGTTCGACCTCGTCGGGCGCGGGTCGATCGGCCACGCTGGTGGCTTCATCAACCTCGTTCGCGGGCAATGCGTCCCGATCCCGCTTCCCGCGGTCGAGGAGGCGCAGGATCAGCGCGTATCGGCCGCGCTGCCCGGACCCGCGTGATGGGCGCTCGATCCTCCAGGGCCGAGGTGCGCAACCCCGTTCTTGCCCTGCCGGCGGTCGCCCGGCTCCGGGCGCTCAGTCCGGAGGCGCGCCTCGCGCTGCTGTCCGTGCTGCTCGACATCCAAAGCGAAGCCCGGCTGCGCGCCGAACGGAGCTGGCAGAGCCGCAAGCCGCCGGTTGCCGCATACTGGGCCGCCTGCGGTGTCTATGCCGGTCACATCGCGCGCGCGATCGGCCCCGGGGCCAGGGCGTCGGCGCGGCTGACCGCCAGGAAAAGAAGAGGGGGAAGGGGAGGGGCGAGCGGACGTGCGCTTTAGCCCGGAGAACCTCCCCATGCACTACGATGTCGCGATGCGCCACCAGCAGGCGCTCGATCCCAGCGCGCTGACCACGATGGCAGCCACCCTCCACGCGATCGGTGCCGCCATCACCGACTGCCGCAACGCGGGCAAGGACCCCGAGATCGACGCGGCGGTCATCCTTCTCGCCCGCCACCTCGGGACTGTCTGCGAACGCCGCCCGGACGACATGGCGCTGCGCCGCAACTGCTTGGACCAGATCGCCGAGATCCGGCGCCACCCTGTCCTGCGGACCCTCGCTTGTCGTGGTGTCGCCTATGACGAGGCTGCCAAACGCACCTTTCACAGCGAGGGGCGCATTGCCATGCGCCGGCTCGCCGAGGCCCTTGGGCTGGAGGCCGATAGCTACGAGGTCCGCTCCAACAAGGGTGGTCCGGCTGTCTCGGGCGAGATCACCCTCCACGGCGAGGAGGTGTACGTCCACCTCAGCCTGGGCGCGATGGGGGCCGGCCGCGAAATCCTGTTCCGGCGCTGCAGGGGGCGCAAGGACTATACCGGCGGGCGCAACCACTTTGCCTCGATCGCCGAATTGCTGGCCCCGGACCGCTTCGCCGACCGGCTCCGCCGCGAACTCGCGCTCTCGCCGCCGGTCCGGCAGTCCGAGCGCCTCTTCGCCTGACGCCGCCAGTTACCAGGCCGCCGCCCTTTTCCGGAGCCGTCATGCCACCCATCGCCCAGCTCGCAGCCGCGGCAGCGGCCACTCGGTCCTATCCGGCCGTCCCCGGCCTGCCGGACATCGCCATCACTTCCGAGATTGTCGCCGCGATCCGCGCCGGCGCCTGGATCGTCTTCAACCTCTCAGGCGGCAAGGACTCGAGCGCGGCCCTGTTCGCGGTCAACCTTCAACTCGATTCACTCGGCCATCCGCGGGCGCGGCGGATGGCGATCCATGCCGATCTTGGCCGCGCCGAATGGGATTCGACCCCCGATACCGTCGCGCGCATAGCCGCTAGCGCCGACGTGCCGCTGACAGTCGTGCGCCGGGCGGCCGGCGACCTGGTCGACCGCTGGATCCAGCGGTTCGAAAGCGGCAAGCGCCGCTACGAGGCGCTCGAGACCTACAACCTGATTGGTCCCTGGTCGTCGGCATCGCTCCGCTTCTGCCAATCCGAGATGAAGGCGGCCGTGATCGGTCCGGCGCTCGCCAGAATGCTGCGAGGCCAGCAGATCATCTCCGTTCTGGGCCTGCGCCGCGACGAAAGCCACAACCGCGCCGCCACCCCGATCGCCAAGGCCGATCTTCGCCATGCCAAGGCCGGGAACCGGCACGGCACCGCGATCACCCTCTGGCACCCGATCGCGTATTGGAACAGCGAAGACGTATTTCGTGCTCACGGCACGCTCGGCATCACCCTGCACGAGGCCTATTCGATATGGGGCGCAACGCGCCTCTCGTGCCGCTACTGCATCTTCGCCTCGCTTCACGACCTGTCGGCTTCTGCCGCAGCCCCGGCGAACACCGAGGCTTATCGCGAGCTCGTCGGCATCGAGGCGCGATCGACCTTTCCATTCCAGCCGACACGCTGGCTCGCCGACATCGCACCGCATCTGTTGAGCGGCGGGCTCCGCGCGGACGTTGAACGCGCCAAGGCCGACCAGCTCGAGCGCCGGCATCTCGAGGCCTCGATGCCGGCAGGCCTCAGATACGTCAAAGGCTGGCCTCCGCGGATGCCCACCCTCGCCGAGGCCGAGGATATCGCCGCGGCACGGCGGCCCATCCTGGCGCGCCACAGGCTCGAGAACCGCTATCCGACAGGATCAGCCGTCCAGGCGCGCTTTGCAGAGCTGAGGGTCGCGGCCGGGCGGCAGATGTCGTCGTGACGACGATCCATGCCGCCGCCGGCTCCTTCCGGATCGTCGCCCGCATCGAGGACCCGCCGCCCCTGGGCTGGCGCTTCTGGATGCTTGCCGGCTTTCCGGGCGATCCACTGGATCCGAGCGCCTATGGCGGCTCGCGCTGCCTCGCGCTTACCGTCGTCGACATCGATGGCAGCGACCGCTGGCTCTGTGCGATGGAGCTCGACCACAGCCTCCGCCTGCTGTGCTCCCATGATCTTTTCCCCTGCCCGAGCCAGGCAGGTGCGGACGCCTTCGCACACGCGATCATCGCCCGCCACGCGCGCCAGCGCGCGCTCCTCTGACCCACGGACCACGTCCCATGCAGACCGACCGCAGCCAGCGCTGGCGCGAACGGCGCGCTCTGTGGGCGCGCGATCTCACGCTGATCGATCCCGGCGCCTACAGCGTCGACGTCATCGATCACGCCGCCGCGCGCGCCTTCATCGCGCAGCACCATTATCTGCCCCGCTATCCGGCCGCGCAGCTCGCGGTGGGGCTGTTCGCGCGCAAGGGCGCGCTCGAAGGCGTTGCCGTTTTCGCCGTTCCGACCACCAGCGCCGTCGTCTCGCGCCACACCGGGTTTGACGATCCTCGCCGCGGCTGCGTTCTCGCGCGCCTCATTCTGACCGACGCCGTGCCGCAGAACGGCGAGAGCTTCTTCGTCGCGCGGGCCTTTCGCCACCTGCGCCGGGAACGGCCTGGGATCGAGGCGGTGGTGTCGTACAGCGATCCAGGGGCGGGGCATATCGGCCGCGTCTATTGTGCGCTCTCGGCCGCCCACCGCGCAGTCACGAAGCCGCGATCGGTCCTTCGGGTCGGCAACATCACGATCTCGGGGCGCACGCTGTCCAAGATCCGCCTGGGCGAGCAGGGCCAAGCCGGCGCAATCGATCAGCTCGTCTCGCTGGGGGTCCCGAGGCCGCGTATCGGCGAGGAGCCGCGAAGCTGGTTGTGGCGGCTCCAGCGCGAGCGCCATCTCGTCACGCATCAGCAGGCTGGGCTGTTCGCCTATTGCTTCGAGCTGACGCGCGAGGCCCGCCGCCGCGGCCGCACCCTTCCGCGCCTGCCGTATCCCAAGGCCCTTCCGCCGCGAAACGCGCTGCTTCCGCTCATTTGGCGCGATCAGGAGACCCTCCATGGCTGACATCACGCAGCTGCCCGTCATGACCGCGGCCGATGCCGAAAGCATCGGCTTCGCCCGCTTCAACGACGTGCCGACGCTTCCGATCGACATCCCCGACGGCAACTTCACGATCAGCGCCAAAACCACCGACGGTCGTCGGATCACGTTCTTCTTCGGCGAATACAAGCGCGGCTCCCCGCCAAGCTTCGTCGACATCCAATATCACGACAACGGGACACGCATCGCCAACGCGAACGGCGGTACGTCACCGACCTTCGACATGCTGACGATCGGCCTGGGCGGCCGGAACGTCTTCGACAGCCGCAGGCTCGGACCCGACGACAAGCCCTCGATCGCCGTGATCCTGATGGGCGAACCGACCGTCCCGGCACCCCAGCACGACACGGCCGCCGGATAACTGGCGAGACCCGCTTTCGAGAGGCGGCCCGAAGACACCCGCCTCTCCGGCGATGTCGCATCGGACAAGCGAGGGGAGGGGGGCCTTGAGTTTGGCGGCATTCAGCCGCGTTCAAGCCCGAGGCCCCTATGATCACCTCTGCCACGCCGAGGCCGGTCGACACCATCATGGTGTGCGCGCCGCCGCCGGTCGTCCTCGCCTATGGTATCGGCGTGGACTCCACGGCCCTGCTCGTCGAACTCGATTCGCGGGGCGAGCCGCCGGACTTGGTTCTCACGGCCGATCCCGGCGCCGAGAAGCCTGATACGTACGAGTACCAGAAGTTGATCGCGGCGTGGATGGCCGCGCGGCGCATCCCCTATGAGGTGGTCCGCTACGTGCCGCAGCGCTTCAAGCACTGGCCACCCTATTACTCGATCCTGGCCAACGTGCTCACCAATGCGACGCTCCCCAGCATCAGCCTTGGCCGGCATAGCTGTTCTCTCAAGTGGAAGGTCGCGCCGCAGGACGCCTACCTCAAGCAATGGGCGCCGGCCCAGGCCGCGTGGCAGCGAGGCCAGAAGGTCGTTCGGCTGATCGGCTACGATGCCTCGCCTGCCGACACGCGTCGCTACGCGCATGCGTCCGCGTTGAACGATCCGCTGTTCGAGTGCCGCTATCCGCTGCGTGAGTGGAACTGGAACCGCGACCGGTGCGCCGCGCGTATCGAGCAGGCCGGTCTTCCGATCCCTCCCAAATCGAGCTGCTTCTTCTGCGGGGCCATCCAGCCGGACGAAGTACGGGCGCTGCCATCCTGGTGCCTCAGGCTGATCGTGCTCATCGAGGCGCGCGCGGAGCCTCGGCTGCGCACCGTCGAGGGGCTCTGGCGGCGTTCGACCAGGACGAAGCCCGGCAGGATCACAGACTTCATTTGCGCCGAGCGGCTGCTCCCGGCCGCCGAGATCGAAGCCATTCGCCGCGATGCACCCACCGATCTCATCCGGTTCCAGGATGCAGCGAGCATCGTGCCGCTTCCCCAGCGGCCGACGATGGAAGCCTGGATCGAGACCTTCAACGCCGGCCTGATGGAGGCTGCATGACCGATCAGCTATCCCGCATCGCCGAACTCAACGACCGCTGCCGGCACGGCCTCGATCCGACTGCCCGCGTCGTCATCACTGCGGCTTGCGTCGCCGCCTTCGCCGGCGATCTCTCCGCCCAGGCCGAGCTGCTCGCAGCGATCCGAGGTTACGCATTCACGCGCGACGATGGCCCGGAACGCTCTCGCGGGGAGTTCACCGTCCGTGGCCACGCCGTCCGTTTCGCGATCGACTATTACGACCGCGCGCTGGGATGGGGATCGGAAGACCCTGGCGATCCGCACGTCACCACGCGAGTCATGACGATCATGCTGCCCGAGGACGACTGAACCTGGGAAAAGTGAAGGGGAAGCGGGTCGGGCAGTAGGCGCGTGAATGCAAGCGGACCTACCCTGCGAATGACCTTGGGGCCCGCCGCAGACGCGCCTTTCCGCATCCATCGTCCATCCAAGGGAGAAGCCCATGCGACGGATCGCCTCCGCCACGCCCGCTGACGGGCACGCCATTGCGGTAGCCGTTGAGCGGCTGCGCGAAGCCCGTACCTTGCTTCGCCAGGCCGGAGCGCGTCAGGCTGCTTCGGCCGCCGGCAAGGCGATCAGCAGCGCCGAAGGCGCGGCGCGCCATGTCCAGCATCGCATCCGGAGGACGATGGAATGAGCCGTCACGACCTTCAGGCCAAGCCGGACAGCCCAGACGTCGTCCGCGCGACGGTCGGATGGGACCGGCCGCTTCAGACCTTCTTCGCGCAAGTCTTCTTTCGCACCGAAGACGAGCCCGCCGAAGGCGAGCCCCTCGTCTGGATCGGCACGGAGCCGGGCGAACTCCTCTCCGCCGAGGCCGCGATCGCCGTTGTCGCGCCTCATGCCATCATTCCTCCCGATCTCCGCCGGCAGCTCACTGCCGATATGCAGTCGTCCATCGGCGTCGAGGATGGCAGCCAGCAAGTCGCCGCCAAGCGCTACCTGTTCGGCTCGACTCACTGAAGCTGCAATCAGACAGGTGCCGGCGCGGCCGAGCCGCTGCCGCCACGATCCTTTCCAAGGCTCGATCATCACCGATCCCGCGATCACCGCGCGGTGGCCGAACGTGCGCGCTGCGCCGCGCCCAACCAGAGGAGACCATCATGGCCGACCGGGTATCCGCCTCCATCGTCATCGGCGGCGCGCTTGACGCTCCCGCCTTCGCAGAACTTGCCGAGCTCATCGCCGCCGAGCGCCTTGCCGTCGAGTGGGACGGCGATCCGTTCGAGCCGGAACATCGCGTCGACGGCGAGCCGCTTCGCCTGTTTGCGCACGAAGTCGCAGGCGGTCGCTTCGAGGAGATCGAGGACTGGTGCGTGATGCATCGCGTCCCCTTCGTACGCTGGTGCGGGGGCTATTCCGGGCAGTGGGGACCCGAGCGCGTCGTCGCCATCGGCGACGGCAAGGCGGTGTCCTATGCTGTCACCGAGGACGACGAGGTTGTTATCAGCCGCAGCACCATCGCGGCGCTTGGCTCGCTCGATGCGATCTTCGCTCATTTCGATGCAGCGGAATTCGTCGTGCCGGCGCTCGTCGTTGCGGATGCCGCTTCCGCGCTCCCCTCGACTGCCGGAGCGCACCATGTCCAATAGCTACACCAAGGCGGCGTTCGACCTGACCGTCACCGTCGCCGAGGCCGACATGCTACGCCGGGTCATCGCCGCGGTGGAACTGATCGACGGCACCGAGTCCGGGAGCGACGTTCGCGACGCGCATTATGCCAGCCTTGGCAAGGACTTCGCCGACCTATTCCCGCGCGGCAACGAGGACCCGATTGGGGGATTGCTCGACCTCTTTGAGGATCCGCAATATCCCTATCTCGATTTCCATGTCGCGTTTAACGAGGCCGACCAGCTCGGCCAGGTGCTCGTGACCTTCTCGGGCGAGCAGTTCGGAATCGATGTCGCGGCCAGGCTGATCCAACGTTGCGCGCGCTCGGCGCTGCCCTTCGGGTTCGAATGGGCGTCGGATTGCGACAGGCTGCGGGTCGGGGAGTTCGGCGGCGGCTATGTCGTCATTACTGAACACCGCATCAGCTATGGCCACACGACCCAACTTCTCGATCGCGCAATTGCCCGCGCGCGCGACGAAGGCGCCGATGGATTCGTCCTCGCGATCCGCGATCCGCAGCACGGGCTCAGCTTCTGGAACGACGATACCGGCTTTGACCGATTGTCGCGCGCGCTGGTCTTCAGCGAAGCCGAGGCCGCGAACCATGACGTGCCGCTCGCGCACGACCAGCCCGAATGGCTGGCGATGCCGGAGCCCCTGCGCCTCTGATCCGAACGTCGCGGTTGCGCGATCGACACAGACGTATAGCATCGCCGCCGGAGATGCCGATGACTTCGATACCCACCGATCACGACGCGATGCTGGCGGCGCTGACCCGGCTGATACCGATCGCGATGAGCGATACCGGCCAGTCGCGCCGGGTCGCGAACTTCCTGATGGCGTGGTGGAACGGGCCGGAACTCGGCCATTTCGAGATCGCCGACCTGTTCGGGCTGGATGTCGCTGTCGCCAACGACATTGCGACCATCGTCGGCTATCTCGGACAACGCCCCGGCGCCATCTACATCGACGCCCTCGGTTTCGCCGAGGAGATGCAGGATATCATCGCGCTCTGGGGCAAGCCGGTCTCGACTTCGGCGACCTGACCGGGCGCCAGCACCCGAATTTCTCGGACCGAGGCCGCCACAGACACCCCAAGGGCGCCAAACCTTGCGCGGCATTCATCGCGCGCCATAACGGAAGTCGTCGGGCGAAGATCGCCAGGGCGTATCCTTTCGTGGGAGGTGCGGTTGCCGGAAGAGAACAACCTTGTCGCGATGACGATCGAAGTCGTCGCAAGCTACGTGGCGCACAATAATATCCGACCCGAAGACGTGCCGGACTTCATCGCCAAGACCCACGCTGCGATCGCCGGCATCGCCAAGGAACCCGAAACACCCGCCGAAGAGACACCGGCAGCCCAGTCCGAGTTCACGCCGGCCGTCTCCGTGCGCAAGAGCCTCGCCTCGCCTGATCACATTCTCTCGATGATCGACGGCAAGCCCTACAAGTCGCTGAAGCGACATCTCAGCGGCCACGGCCTGACCCCTGCCGAATACCGCGCCCGCTATGGCCTCAAGTCCGACTATCCGATGGTGGCGCCCGGTTACTCGGCGCAGCGGCGCGAGGTAGCCAAGCGTCTCGGCCTGGGTCGCAAGCGGCAGGAGCCCATAGCGCCCGCCGAGGCACCACCGCCATCAGGTGACGCCGCGCCCGCTCCGCAACCGAAGCCCCGCGCCCGCCGCGCCAAGGCCGAGGACCCGTCCCCCGCCCAGGCCGGCGCCAAGACACCGCGGCGGCGCAAGCGGGAACCCGCAGACGCTGGAGCAGTCGAGGCCTGAGGGTTCGGGCCGAGCCACCTGCGACGACGGTACGATCCCGACGGCGCCGAAGAGGCGCTCGTCGGAGCGGCGCTGACGCGCCTTACTCGGCCGAACGGCCGAGGAGCTGAGTGGGTGAGAGAGAGTGTTCGGACAAGGGGTTCGAGCGCTCAATCTCAGGAGACTTCCCATGAACATCGGCACCATCACCCAGAACGCCAGCGGCACCTACACCGGCAAGATCTCGACGCTCACCGTCGCGATCGTGATCGCGCTTCGGACGGTCCAGTCGACCAACCCGCGCGCGCCCAAGTTCGAAATCCTCGCACTGTCGGCCGCCCGCCAGTGGGTGCAGGTCGGAGCGCTTTTCGAGCTCGCCTCCAACTCGACCGGCGAGACCTTCCTCAACGGCAAGATCGAGGATCCGAGCCTCGACAAGCCGCTCTACATCTCGGCGTTCCGCCAGGAGGACGGCTCCTACAACATCGTCTGGTCGCGTCCCACCCGCCGCCGCGAGGCGCCCACCGACACGGTCGCGACCGACGACGGTCTGCCGCCGCTGCCGGGGACCGAGCAGCCGGCCGCGCCCGTGGGAACCGACGGTCTGGGTGAGTCCTCCGCCGAAGGCGCGTTCGGCAGCAGCGAGCCCGCGCCGGGCGGCCGCCGGCGCCGCACGCCCGAGATGGCGGACTAATTGCCGCCAACCGATTGGCGCGCAGCTGCTCTGCGCGCCGGCGCCACGACAGGGCCTGCTTCGCGTCACCGCGAAGCGGGCCCTTTTTTTGCCAGCGTGCGAGGACGTTCTCTTCCCCTCGGCAACACATCATTGAACAAATCCGTCCCGTGATGTATATGCCTATGTATATGCAAGGAGTCTGCCGTGACACCCGATCATGAAGCAACGGTCACCAGAGAAGCGAAGCTGTTCCGCAACAACAAGAGCCAGGCAGTGCGCATCCCGGCCGATTTCGAGCTGCCTGGGGATCGAGTCATGATCCACCGGGAGGGAGATCGACTGGTCATCGAGCCGATCCGCCGCCGAAACATCGTCGAGGTCCTTGCGAGCCTCGAACCCCTTGGCCCCGAGGATGAATTCCCGGACATCGACAGCACCTTGCTTCCGGCCAAGGCCATCGAATTGTGACCCAGCTCTACATGCTCGATACCAACATCGTGTCGGAACTCGCGCGAAACCCGCACGGCGCCGTAGCCACCCGGATCGCGCAAGTCGGTGCCGATGCGATTTGCGTCAGCATCATCACCGCGGCCGAGCTGCGCTACGGCTGCGCGAAGAAGGGGTCCCCCAGGCTCCTGGCCCAAATGGAGTCGATCCTCGGCAGCGTGTCCGTGCTTGCGCTCGATGTCCCGGCGGACACTGAATATGGCGGTATCCGAGCCGAGCTGGAGAGCGCGGGCAAACCCATCGGGCCCAACGACCTCTTCATCGCGGCTCATGCCTATGCGCTCGGCGCCACATTGGTGACCGCCAACATCGGCGAGTTCTCCCGCGTCCGGGCCCTCAAGGTGGAGAATTGGCTGAGCGACGTCCATTGAGGCGTTCGCACCGAGTGACGATAGCTCCCCAAAGTCGCCGGTCCTCTCCGTCTGCCCGGCACGCCGTCCAACCCTGTTCCGCTCAACCTCCAAGACATGCCGATCCAACCGCCTCCCGCTCCGCACCCCTCGCTGTTCATGCCCCTGAACCGGCCGCCCCGCGTCCACCGCCCGCCGAAGATCGGCCGCAACGACCCGTGCTGGTGCGGATCGGGCAGGAAGTTCAAAGCGTGTCACGACGGGCGTGAGCGGCTGCCGCAATTCAACCACCACCATGTTGCCGAGGCGTTCCGCAAGGAGCTGCGCCGACGCTACTGCTCCTATGCCGGCGAGGCCGGCGAGCCATGTGGCGCCGAAATCATCGGCGCCCACACCGTTCAGAAGGAAGGCGGGCTGCGCGCGATCTCGCGCGCTGGGAAGGTCTATTCCCTTATCGCGACGATGGGCGGGCTCGAGAAGAATGGTGGCCGCCTCGACCCGCGGCTGGTGGGCATCGGCGACGCTTCGGTCTTCCCGGGCTTCTGCTCGACCCATGACAACGATCTCTTCAAGCCGATCGAGGACAAGGACTGCGCGATCGGCGCCTGGGAGGCGCTGCTCTTCGCCTATCGCGCGGTGTCGTTCGAAGCCTTCTTCAAGCGCGCCATGCTTGCGGTGGCGCCGCTCTTCGCACGGTTGGACGAGGGCCTGCCCGTCGAGGACCAGGAACTCGCCCAGAACATGGCGCGCCATTTCCATCACGGCGCTCTCGCGGGCGAGGCCGGCACGCGCGCCCGGAAGGCAGCCTATGACGCGCGGGTCCGAGCCCGGGACGTGAACGGCTTCTCCTATGCCTGGACACGCTTCGACGGGCTCCTGCCACTGGTCTGCTGCGGCGCGTTCCTACCCGACAATGATCTGACCGGCCGCCCGCTCCAACGACTTGCCCATGGCACGGGTCCGTTCGAGCAGGTCACGCTCAACATCACATCCTATGGCGGCCAGTCGGTCATCGTCTTCGGGTGGACCGGCGGGCCCGAGGGCCCGGCGGAGCGCTTCGTACGGTCTTACCAGAACCTCGGGGACGATGACCGCGCCGCCGCCGCGATCCGCCTTGGTCTCGAATATCTCGAAAACAGCTATCTGAGCCCGGCTTGGTGGGACGCACTGACCAGCGTCGATCGCCGCCGTCTCGTCCGCCATTCGGTCGAGACCCACGGTCCGCGTTCGGCGGCCGTCTCGCTCGGACTGCGCCAGCCAGTCCCCCATCTGCGCCTCCGCGTCATCGACCGGGGCGGAAGCCTGCCGACCTCGGTCTGAGCCGCCGGCCGGCGGTCGGTCGTCGCAGGGGCGCCGCGTCCCCAGGGCGCCGCGGCCTTCCTCCGCCTGTTCCTGCCACCTGCGGCGAGACAGGCCCGCCCCGCAACCCCTGCCGGTCGCCCGTGTTGCCGCTATCGCGGCTGCCCGCGCCAGCTCCCTTCAGGAGTTCCCCTCCGCTCGCGCTCCGGTGCGGAGCGGGCCTGCACGCCGCTCCCCGGTGGCACCGGCGGAAAGGCCGCTGGACCCAACAAGGAGCATCGCCATGAACAACGTCAACATCGCCGGCCGGGTCGCCAAGGATCCCGACACCCGCGGCAGCGTCACGACCCTCATCGTCGCGACCGATCGCGTGAAGCTCAGGGACGGGAAGACCTATGTCGACGAGGCGACCGGCTATACCGCCAAGGAAACCGAGTTCCACAAGGTCACCTGCTTCAACGGCCTCGGCAAGGCGGCGGCGTCGCGCGAGAACGGCAATGTCGTCGCAGTGACCGGCCGGCTGCATTATTCGAGTTGGGAAGACCGCGACGGCATCACCCGCTACGGTTGCGAGATCATCGCGGACAAGCTCGACTTCTTCTGAGCGCATGCCGGACGGCGCTCCGGCGCCGTCCGGATCGGTCGAGCCCCGCTACCGCGCGTCAGCGTCAACGGGCGGCGCGAGCGGCGACACCGCGTTC
Organism: Sphingomonas sp. CCH15-F11; assembly: GCF_001557005.1. Taxonomy (NCBI): domain Bacteria; kingdom Pseudomonadati; phylum Pseudomonadota; class Alphaproteobacteria; order Sphingomonadales; family Sphingomonadaceae; genus Sphingomonas; species Sphingomonas sp. CCH15-F11. The sequence continues at coordinate 15,236 of NZ_LSKG01000042.1, forward strand.
GCATAGACCCACGCTCGGGCAAGCTGGCCGGTGAGCGGATCGCGATACATCACCAGGCGCCAGCGCCCCTGCCGCCTCTCGATCGCCAGCACCAATCCGTCGGGCGCCTTCAGCACCACGGCGCCCGCGCGCCGCGGTTCGCGCCGAAACGTCGCATCCCGGCTCAGCTCGGCCCTTGGAAGGTACGCGACATAGGCTTCGCCCGCGCGCGCCTCGGCCTCGTGATAGCGACGAGTCTCTTGTTGAAGCGCCTCCACCTTCTGGTTCAACGCGGCGAACGCCGCTTTCTCCTCGGGCGACTGATCAGGATGGAGGGCGGCGATCGCCAGCAACAGGCCGAGGATTCCGGCCAGCCAGCCGGACCACTGGAACAGGCCCATCTTGTGCAGCTCGGCGATCGTCCGCGGACCGAACTGCTGCACGAACCCGACGATGAGGTTGAGCAGCCGGCCCTGCAGCTCGGCGCTTTCCTCGTCCGTCGACGCGGCAAGGATCGCTTCGGCGATCCGCTGCGTCTCAAGCACCATCTCGGCCGCGAGCGCCGTCGCCGACTGGACCACGCTTTCGCTCGCGCGAAGCGTCATGGCAACGAGCAGCCGCATCTGCTCGGCAATGGCTCCAAATGCCCACAGGCGCGGTAGCGCGTCCTCGATCATCCGGCGGTAGGTCCCGCCGGTCTCCGCGGCGGCGATCGCGCTCGCCATCGTCGATCGGTTGAGATCGGAGGTCTTCACCATGTCGAGCAGGCTGCTCGAGAGGCGACGCTGGTCGTCGAGCAACCCTGCGTTCCGGTCGACGATGCTGCGCGCGGCTTCAGAGATCGACAGCGCCCAGGCACTGCTGGTGAGCTGCCGGAAATCGCGCTGGTGCCGACGATCCCACTCCAGCACATCGAGGGCGCCGCGATAGGGAGCGCCGAAGTCCCGAGCCAGCCGCTTCGAACGTCGGCCGCCTCCCGGATAGTCTGGCCGGCGGTGCCGGCGCCGAGCAACTCGCGATGGCGCCGGGCGCGCTCGCGCTCCTCGCGCAGGAGGCGCTCCACGCTGCTCTCGGGAAAGCCAAAACGGATCCTTCATGCGCGCGATCCTGTCAGATCATCCCCATCCGCGCGACCGGCAATCGCCGCACCAGAGCATCCGCTGGAGGGCGGCGCATCCCGGCCCTTCGCGCTGCTCAGGACGGGACCGGCGCTCTACTCGCCTCCGGCTCCCGGAGCCCCGCGGTGCGCGGGTCTCCGCCCTTCGGGTGACGATCACCTTGCGGGGGGCCTGGCTGCACCGTGGTGGCCAAAAATCTCTCTCTCTCTCTGACTTCCTAGATATGACGTGCGGGGATTCGAGCCCGTCAAGGATGAGCGGTCCCCCCAATTTTCACGAGCCCGCAACGCCCGCTGCGCGTCCGTTCCGCGCCCGAGAAAATCGGCTCCCCCGCTCCCCGCTGGCGCGGCGCTAACCGGGGTCCGGCTGCGCCGGCTTCCCGGTTAACGTCCCTGACCGACCCGACCGCCGCACGTCGAAGGAGAAGCCTCATCGAGTGGATGAGATCCAACGGAGGCTATCATGCAGACCACTTTCACCAACTTCGCCGACCTCGCCAGCCACATCGCGGCAAGCCGAGAGAACGAGGAGCTGACGCAGACCTACGACGGCGCTTTCATCGAGCCGAACGAGATGGCGAAGCTCAGCATCGTCGACGCGCCGGAGGCACTCGACATGCCCGATCCCGAGCAGGTCCGGGCCGCCGTCGACATGATGATGCAGACGATGTTCGATGTCCTTCGCGACACGCGCATGGAGCCTTTCGCGAGCGATCTCGCCTGGGGGTTCGCCAATAGCTTCCACGTCGTTGCCAAGCGGATCGAAGGGCGCGAGGACGATGCCGCCAAGAAGCTGGGTGAACTCGCCCGCAACTACGATCCGTCTGAGATCTACGCGACCGAACTGGAGGACACGCAGCTGCTCTGCCAGACCCTCCAGGGGTGCCGCGAGGCAATGGAATGCATGCGCGATCACGCCGCCGAGGTGTACCGCGTCGAGACCGGCAAGCCCTTCTCGCCGGTCCGCGGCAGCAGGGTCTCCAGCGCCCTCAACGCCTCGATGATCGACGCCCGTGACTATCTCGCGTCGCGCGCGCGGGAACGCCGCGAGCAGTTCGCACCCGAGGGTCCCGTCGTGGCCTTCTCGGGCGGGCAGGTCTGGGAGGATGCCGACCTCCTGTGGAATGGCCTCGACAGCATCAAGGCCCGCATCCCCGAGATGATCCTCGCGACCACCGCGCAGGCCAAGGGCTGCGATGCGGTGGCACACGCCTGGGCGGCATCGCGCGGCGTCAAGGTCATCCAGTTCCGTCTCGACCGCAGCCAGGGCAACCGCGCGGCCTTCGTCCGAAACGACCGAATCCTCGGCCTGAAGCCAGTCGAGGCGGTCATCTGCGAGGGCTCGGGCATCCAGCAGAACCTCGCCCAGAAGCTGCGCCAGGCAGGCGTGCCGCTGCACATCGTCCGGCTCGCCCACCAGCGCACCGCACGGCGGGCGTGAAGCTCTCGCGGAGAGGCTCCGGCTACGGCCGGGGCCTCTCCTCCTTTTTCTGCGTCACGGGCGGCGCTCGGGGGCATCGAGCCCCCTCGCGCCGCGAGGAGCCGGCGCCGACGCGCCGCCGACCCGCAGACCCGCGAGGCGGCCAAGGGGAGAGGGATGGATGGAAGCGTTCAACAGGGGAGGACGAGATGTCCATCACGTTTCGCATCGCCACCGCCGCTGACGACGAGGCCCGCCCGCTGGCGGTCATTACCGCGCGCCAGCTCGCCGCCTTTCGCACCTTCCTGCGCGCCGAGGGCGAGCGGATCGGCACCGTGCTGCTCGACCCGGACGCTCCCGAGGACGCATTTCTGTCCTACCGCTTCGAGGCTCGCCTCTGCCCGCTCTCACTGGCGTCGAGCGCCCGCCTCTTCGACTATGCCACGGACGTCATCACCGTGGTCGAGGAGGCACAGTTTCGCGGGCGGCGCGTCAGCGTCTTTCGCGACGAGGCGGCCGGCACGATCAACCTGACCGTGGCACTCACCACCGACATGGGGCTCGAACTCGACCTCGCCTCGAGCAACGCATTCGCGCTGCTTCAGAGCCTCGGCCTCGGAACCGAAAGCGTGGGCGAAACCGCGATCGAGACCGTCCGGGAACGCCTCGCCAGCCCGGCCTTCCGACGGCACGCGGCCGAGCAGGGCATCTCCCACTATATCGAACGGCTCGAGCGCCTTGTCGCGGCGGCCGCCACCGACGAATCCTGCCGGCTGGAATGGGCCTAGCCTCCACCCGGAACCGGTCGCAGGCGGGGCGCGCCAGCTCGCTGGCGCGCCCTCAGCGGCTCCGAAAGCCAGGCCTCTCACGCGCGTCAGGATGCGGCCGCACGATCCATCCGCGGAGCCCGCTTCAGCAATGTATCCACGGCGTCGCGGAGGTGCGCGGCAGCCTTCTCCTCGTCCGCCGCTTCCAGCCACTCCAGCGCCTGCCGTATCAGCGCGAGCGCCATCGCTTTCTGGAGCGTCGGATCCGTGTCGAGATCGTCCATTTCGATTGCCCGGGCGCACCTGATCCCAGCGGTCGCGTCGGAGCGCCCCGTCCAACAAACTCCCGCGCGCTGGGCGCGGGAGCCGGGGCTGGTAACACGTCGAGACATGCGCCTACGCTTTTAGTGCCGGGGCACCTGGACATATGCGCAGACACCCCGGCGTGAGACCACACCGAGTTGCCGTTCTCGACGGGATTACCAGTCCCGGCGCTGCCGCTTTGCAGCGCCCCTGCGGACTAACATAGGCATTTCGGCGAACCAACCCGCGACTGCTCGCCGGCTGTTTCCACCTCCCGGTCAATGATGGTTGGGCGCGCCCGCGCGGCGGCCCCAAGATCGATCAGATCTCGCGGTCCCGCCGCACGTGGCCGGACCATTCCCGCGTGTCAAATCGAGCGCCGCGGTCGAGGGTGCTCACGCCCGCCGTCGCGCCCGGATCAGAGGATGAAATCTCTCACAGACTTCCCAGTGTGTCGTTGAGGGAGACGCCGCGTCAAGAATGAGCGGTGCCCCCAATTTTGCCGCGGCCTGCGCTCCGCTTCGCTCCACTCCGACCACGACAAAATCGGCACCCCCGCTCCCCGCTTCGCGGCTCCGGCTTCGCCTCCGTTCCTGACCCGGCGTCTCCCTCAACGACGGCCATTCCCCTGTCATTCAAGACGACAGGAGGCTCCGATGCAGATCAACCCGACCAGCGCCCACAACGATACCGCCGCCTACCTCGCCGCCCTCGCATACGCCGAGCGCCGCGCACTCCACAGCTTCTTCGACCAGCACGTCATCGAGGACGATACGCGGGGCTACATCGCCATCGATGAGGGCGACTATGGCGCGCTGCCGATGGCGCTCATCGACCGGGTGGTGCACACGGTCCCGGGCGGCATGTCCGACGAGTTCTGAAACGACAGGGAGGGGCGGAAACGCCTCTCCCTTTTTTTGCTGCCGGGGCATACGGGCATGAGGGGCATCGAGCCCCCCATGCCCGTGCCGCGAACGCGTCGCGGCACGGGCATGGGG
>NZ_LSKG01000043.1:0-19245 GCF_001557005.1 Sphingomonas sp. CCH15-F11
TACAGGCTCCGCCTTCTCAGGAGTTGGAGCCTCCGACAATCCCGGGGCGGTTCAGAAAGAGCTCAACAGCGCCCTTGGGCGTCATTCGACTTCGACGGCTTGTTATCCGCTCAGCGCCCATCGCTGCCATTCGCGGACGGCAGTGGGGATGGCCGGAACGTCGCCGCGAGCGGCCATCTCGTCTTCGGACAGCCACATTATAGCTGCCTACCTACGTCTGCCACTTAGCCGAACCTCGCGACACACGAGGCAACTCGAGATCCGACGTTCCGACCATCGCTTGCAAACAATAGAAAAGTCGCAAAGTCGATCGTTCACTGCACTTCACGGGAGCGGATGGGCAGACGCACGATGGCCAGATCGCCGACACGCTGCTCGACCATCTCAGTCCGCGCACCATCGTGCTGGCCGACAAAGCCTACGACGCCGACCGCATCCGCAATCTGATCCAGGACCAGGGCGCCACGCCCAACATCCCGCCGAAGAGCAACCGCAAATGGAAGCCCTGCTTGAGCAAGCGGCTCTACCGCGAGCGCAACCTCATCGAGCGGCTCTTCTCCAAGCTGAAGCACTTCCGCCGCGTCGCCACCCGTTATGACAAGCTCGCCGCCAACTTTCTCGCTATGGTCCAACTCGCCTCAATGCGGCTGTGGCTCCGAGCTTATGAATCTACGACCTAACTGAACAAGGCGTACCACCGCCGGTTTTCGGGCTTATCCTGCTTGCGCCGCTGGCGTCCGAGCTGATCCTGCCAATGGCCGGCTATATTGCCGGCCGGAACAATACGGCATTGGTATTGATCGCTCTGGAAGGCGCGGCCGCTTATCAACTAAGCGCGCTGTTCTGGTATGGAGTCGGCCATCGCTTGGGTGAAACGCGCGTGCGGAGCCTGATGGCGCGCTCGGCCAACCTACCGGCCCACGTCCTGACGATCTAGACAGAGCCGCTGGCTGGTTCCGACGATATGGTGCCGCCGCCGTGCTTCCTGGGCGAGGGCGCCCAGCAGTCCGCGCCATCGTCTGTGTTTCCGCAGGTCCTGCGAGAATGCCGCTGAAGACCTCTTTCTTCTGGTCGGCCATCGGCCCGTTGCTTTGGTGCTGTGCTGACGGGCGCAGGCTCGCTGCTCGCTACGCGTTACGGCGACCTGAAGCGATGGTTGGACCCGATCGCCTGGATCTTCTTAACACTCGCGCTTGGAATGCTGCTTGTCCGCCGAGCGCGGCGCCCCTTGGCCTAACGCGTTGATGTAACGCCACCTTGCGCCCGCATGCTGACCCAGATAGTCGGCATGAAGAACGCATTCGCTTGGTTGCGCTAGCAAGCTTGATTTAGTGTATGCTGCGTTGCTGCGTTGCAGCGTGGCTGCGAAGAGTAGCGGGGGCACTGTCGATGGAGATGCATCAGATCCGCTATTTCCTTGCGGTTGCTCGGACGCTGAACTTCACTCGTGCGGCCGAGGAGTGCAATGTTACTCAGCCATCGTTGACCCGTGCCGTCCAAAAGCTCGAAGACGAGCTAGGTGATCTATTGTTCCGTCGCGAGCGGGCGCTGACGCACCTCACCGATCTCGGCCGGGCGATGCTGCCGCACCTCGAGCAAACCTACGAGGCAGCGCAAGCAGCAAAAGCGTTGGCGAAGGGCATCGGCAAGGCTCAGGTCTCACCGCTCAATCTCGGCATCGCTTCGGGAGTTGAAAGTGGGGCCTTGTACGAGGTGCTCAACGAGGTGGGCTCGGGTTTGGAGGGCTTTGAATTGAACGCGTGGTCGGGCAGGTCGGCCGAGCTGCTGGAACAGGCTATGCGAGGCGATCTTGACCTTCTGATCGTCGAGGCGCCGCAGGATGCGCATGACCGGCTCGATCACTGGCCGTTGTTTACGCAGCGCTACCACTTCGTGACACGCCGCGGCCATGCGTTCGAGGATCGCGCGGCGGTGGCCGTCGCAGATCTGGGCGATGAGGACTGGATCGACTGCCTCAGTGACGGCACCGCACGGTTGCGCGCGGCAGCGGCGCGAACCGGCGCCGAGCTTAAGTTCCGTCACCGTGCGCCAAGCCACGATCAGGTGCGCCAAATGATGCTTGCGGGGCTCGGCAGCGCGGTCCTGCCACGGCCTGATCCGGACGAGCCGCGTCTGGTCGCGCTGGCGTTCATGGACGAAGGTTTCGAGGCGTCGGTGGTGTTGGCGGGTATCGCGGGGCGTCGGCGGTCACCGGCGGCAGAAGCTTTCGCCCGCGCCGCGCGAGCGCGGCTCTGGCCTGATCGCTAACGCTCAGAATGCTCTATAGGACTGATTCGCATCTATTCTTCAGCCCGCATTGCTGCAAAACCTGTCGCGGAGCCGCTGAAACAAACCGTGTGTGGCGACCGGCTGCGGACATGATAGTGTCGGCCCCACTTGGGGGACGCAAACGTGGACGCCGTCCAGCGCTACCCCCTTGAACTGTTTGGACCTCAGACTGTCCGCTCCCGACGGCGCTCCGATTGATGTGTCGAGTTGGAAGGCCCGGGCGATGGTCGCCCTGCTCGCGATGTCGCGCGGCGGCACGCGGTCGCGGGTATGGCTGCTGGCCATGCTTTGGGGCTCGCGGGAGCCCGAGCAGGCGCAGGCGAGCCTGAGGCGGGAGATCTTGACCTCCCGGAGCTCTCGCCCCCGCATGGCGGGGCGCTGCTTCGCGCCGAGTACGACCGTGTCACGACCGGCCCGGAGCTAATCTCGGTGGAAGCCCACCAAGAGAGCGGCGCGCCGGCCGCCTGGCGTAAGCGTGGCCTGGGGACCGCCTTGTTAGTCTGATTTCTTGGCTTGGGAGGCTTTGCCGGCGGCGCGGCGTTTGGCGATGGCGCCGATGGTGAGCTTTGCGTCGAGTTCGTCGATCGTTTCGGGATCGAACGCATGGCCGTAGCACCCGTGGTGCCACTCGGTGGCGTCCTTGTGCTCGGGATGCTTGGGATTGGCGATGGCGTCGAGGAACGCCTCGAACCCGGGTGTGCCGCCGCAGTCCTCGGGCGGAGCGCGGCGCCTGCCGTCGACATATCGGGGATATTTGGTCGCGGGCTGCCCGTCCTCGATTGCCTCGACGGTGACGATGTGCTCCCAGCTGTCGCCCATGTCGTAGGTGTAGAGGAAGCGGCGGACGCCGCGGTCGAGCAGGGTCTTGAGCCTGGTGTTCTTCGCTGCGAACAGCCGATCGTCTTTCCACTCGGGATCGGGCACCCCGTAGCGCCGGTCGTCGGCCTCGAACTCCCAGAGGTGATAGTCGAGCCAGCCCATCGCGCCCTGGATGACGTCGTGGAGCATCTTGAGGCTGGCATCGACGGGCACCTCGACGCGGCGCCAGATGAGCGGGTCGGTGTCGGCGAGCGCGATGTGCAGGCGCGCGATGGTCTCGGTCATGCCGCCATGCTGGCGGGCGCGCTGGCAGCTGTCCAGTTCCACGGCATGAGCTCGTCCCAGCGCGAGGCCGGCCACCCGCAAGCGATCTTCTCGATGACATCGGCGATATAGGCCTGCTGCTCGAGGCCGCTCAGCTTTGCCGTCTCGATGACCGAGTAGAGCGCGGCGGCGCGCTCGCCGCCCGCCTTCGATCCGGCGAACAGCCAGTTCTTGCGTCCGATCGCGACGGCGCGCATCGCGCGTTCGGCAATGTTGTTGTCGATCTCTGCCGCGCCCTCGTCGAGGAAGCGGGTGAGCGCATCCCAGCGCCGGCGGCCATAGGCGAGCGCCTTGGCCATCGCCGACCTGGGCGACAGGCGGCGCAGCGCATCGTCGATCGCGGCGCGTAGCTGCTCGATCTGCGGCCGGCTTCGTTCCTGCCGGTGCCGCCGGCGCACGTCGGGCGGGCTTCCCCGTATCGCCTCCTCGATCCGGTAGAGCCCGGCGATCCGTTCGAGCAGGTCGGCGGTGAGCGGCGTCGGACTGGTCTGATGACACTCGAAGATCTTGCGCCGGAAGTGCGCCCAGCAGGCGACCTCCCTGATCCGGCCGTCCACATAGAGCTTGTCATAGCCGGCATAGCCGTCCGCCTGGAGCAGGCCGGCGAAGCTCTTGAGCTCGGTCTGCGGATGGATGCCGCTGCGGTCGGGCGTGAACCTGTACCAGACCAGCGCCGGCCCGGCGCCGCCCGATGCGCGGTCATCGACGACATAGGTCCACAGCCTTGCCTGCGCGGTCCTGCCCTTGCCGGGCACCAGCATCGGCACGGGCGTGTCGTCGGCATGAAGCTTGCCAGCGTTCAGGCCTTGTTCGCGGATACGAGTGACGATGGGATCGAGCAGCTGGGCTGCCTGGCCCGCCCATCCAGCCATCGTCGAGCGGTCGATCTCGATGCCCTGCGCCGGCATCATCTCGGCCTGGCGATAGAGCGGCAGGTGATGGTCGAACTTGTTTACCACCACATGGGCGAGCGTGGCGAAGCTGGCCTTGCCGCGCGCGATCGCCTTGGCGGGCGCCGGCGCCTGGACGATCCGCTCGCACGACCGGCAGCTATACTTGGGCCGCAGCGTGCGGATCACGCGCCACTGTACCGGCACCACGTCGAGCATCTCGTCGCTGTCTTGCCCAAGCGGGCGCAGCGTGCCGCCGCAATCGGGGCAGGTGCAGCTTCCCGCTTCGAGCTCGATCCGGCGTTCGGTGCGGGGAAGGTGATCGGGAAGCCGGCGGATCGGCGCGGGACGTTCGCCGCCGGCCGTAGCCGCTGCCTTGCCGGTATCGGCGACCTCGGCCTCGCCTTCCAGTTCTTCCAGCGCCAGCTCGAGCTGCTCGATCTGAAGCGCGAGCTTCTCCGAGGACTGGCCGAACGCTATCCGCTTGAGCTGGGCGAGCTGGAACCGCAGCGTCTCGATCAGCATGTCGCGCGCTGCCAGCGCCGCCTCCAGCTCGGCGATCCGGGCATCCTTGTCGAGGGCGGTGAAGGCTCGGTCCGACACAGTGAATCCTTACCGAATCGACCCGCCCAATGCTACAAAAACCGCCGAAATCTGCGGCTTTTATCCCGCCAGCAGCGGTACTGCCGCGCGCTCCGGCCGACGCCAGTCGATGCCCTCCAGCAGCATCGACAGCTGCGCAGGCGTCAGGCTCACCTTGCCCGTCTTCGTCATCGGCCACACGAACCGGCCCCGGTCCATCCGCTTCGAGAACAGGCACAGCCCCTGGCCATCGTACCACAGCAGCTTGACCAGATCGCCGCGCTTGCCCCGGAACGCGAACAGCGCGCCTGAATGCGGGCTCGCCTCCAGCACCTGCTGCACCAGCACCGCCAGCCCGTCGAACCCCTTCCGCATATCGGTCGCGCCACACGCCAGATACACCCGAGCCGAAGCCGGAAGCGGGATCATCGCCCGAGCACGGCGATCACCCGCGCCAGCGCGTCCGCGTCGACCGCCGCATCCACCGTCAGCCGAACGCCCGATGGCAGATCAATCGCGATCTGCCCGCTCGCGCATGGGAAAGACGGTGGCGCCATGGATGCCGCAGGCTCCGATAACTCCACCGCGGCGAACGCAGGCAAGGCCGGCGCCCGGATACCGGCCAGTTCGCCCGACATCGCCTGGCGCCGCCAGGTATATAGCTGCCCGCTGCCAACCTCGTGCCGCTCGCACGCCAACCGCACCGAGCCCTCCGCGCCAAACGCATCCCGCAGGATCGCCAGCTTCTGCTCCACGCTCCAGCGGCGACGCCCCGATACCCGACCAACAACCTCGATCCGACCACTCATACGACCGCTCGTATGACCACTCGTCCCGCCGCCCTCGTTATCGTCCGCCATCACCGCTCCCATCGAGCGGCTTATCAGCCCGGCATGCCTGACCCATGCAAGGCGGCCTCCAGCCCACGCTTACGCCTGGCTGTCGAGGGGCGAGTTCCTGGAGGGCCTAGACCCTGCCGGCGAGGAGGAGTTCGAGGATTGGCTCCGGGTGCAGCGGACCGCCTTCGCCGCCCTCGGACGGTCGAGCGGAGAGGTTACGGGCGATGTCGCGACGGAAGGCGCTGTCGGCGACGCGACGGGGCCCATCCCGCCTCTGCCGGTCAAGCCGTCCATCGCAGTCCTGCCGTTCACCTGCACGACGACGAGGACCGGGACTACGTCGCTGACGGCTTCCTCGAAAAGATCACCATATCGCTCTCCCGCTACTCGTCGCTCTTCGTGATAGCGAGCGGATCCAGCCTGACTACCGCCACGATCGACGGGATCGGGCGGTCATCGCCCGGGAGCTGGGGGTTCGCTACCTTCTCGAGGGGAGCGTCCGGATCGCCGGGTCGGCCGTGCGGGTCTCGGTCAAGCTCAGCGACGCCATTGCGAGAAAGCAGGTCGGGGCCGAGCGCTTCGAGGACGATCTCGCGAGAGTGTTCGATCTTCAGGACCGGGTCGCCGGTCAGGTCGCCCAGCGCGTCGACTCGAGCATCGAGAGGGAGGAGATGCGTCGCGCGATGTCGCGGCCGGTGAGTTCCCCGAACGCGTATCACCTCTACTGGCGTGCGAACGCGCTGTTTTGGAACCGGGACCTGCCGCCGCGGATTGGGTGATCTTTACGACCTGGTGCGCGGAGCGTGGTGAACGTCCGCTCCCGGCGTCGGCCGAGCTGGTGCGGCGCTTTGTTGCCTGGGAAGCCGACCGCGGGCGCTCGCCGGCGACGATCGAGCGGCGGGTGGCCGCGATCGGGCATTATCACCGGGCCGCAAACTTCGTGGCGCCGACCGCGCAGCCCGATGCCGGGAGATTGCGCGAAACGATGGCAGGGATCCGCAACAGCCGCGGCGGCAAGAAAACGCGCAAGCGCGCGGCCGACGCCGTCATCCTTGAGGCGATGCTCGGCTCCTTTCCCGGCGATGGCCTGCGCGCGCTGCGGGATCGCGCGGTGTTGGCGATCGGGATGGCAGCGGCGCTGCGGCGCTCCGAACTGGTCGCGCTCACTGTCGATGACATCGAGCTCGTGCCTGAGGGGCTGCGCGTCATTATCGGGATGTCGAAAACCGACCAGCCGCAGGAAGGCGCGGGTGGCGGTGCTCGAAGGGTCGCGGCTGCGGCCCAAGGCGCATCTCCTCGCGTGGATGGCGGCGGCTGGGCATGACGCGGGGCCGCTGTTCCGGCGGCTGACCCGGAACGATGAGCTAACGGCGGAAGGAATGAGCGATCGGGCGATCGCGCGGCTGGTCCAAGCCGCGGCGCGCAAGGTTGGGCTCGACGAGCGGCAGTTCGCGGGGCATTCTTTGCGTGCCGGCTTTCTGACCGAGAGCGCCGCGCGCGGTGCGACGATTTTCAAGATGCAGGAGGTCAGTCGGCACAAGACCGTGCATATTCTCTCAGAGTACGTCCGGTCAGCAGAGCAGTTCAAGAATTGAGCTGCTACCGGTTCTTGGACCACTCCGCTGGCCGTCATCCAGCATCTGCCGGCAGCGGCGGGCCATGTGCCGCTGACCGGTTCACCAGCGATATTGGCGTCTTGTTGCCGATCGCGCTGTGTGGCCGCACCTCGTTATAGTCTCTGCGCCAAGCCTCGCATTTTCGGACGGCATCGTCGAAGCTCATGAACCAGTGCTGGTTCAGGCACTCTGCCCGAAACTTGCCGTTGAAGGACTCGATGAACGCATTGTCCGTTGGCTTGCCGGGTCGGCTGAAGTCGAGCGTGACGCCGCGGGTGTATGCCCACAGATCCAGGTCGCGCGAGATGAACTCGCTGCCTTGGTCGACGCGGATCGTCACCGGATAGCCCACCTCGGCGCACACCCGTTCGAGCACCTCTACGACGTCCGGCGCCCGGAAGCTGAACCGCGGCACCACCGCTGGCGAGAACCGGCTGAAGGTATCGACCACCGTCAGAATGCGCAGCTTTGGCCCTGTGGCAAGCTGGTCATGGACGAAGTCCATGGCCCACACTTCATTCGAACAAGACGCCGCGCAGCGGCCTTCTCTCAGCTTCGCCTTCACCCGGCGCTTCGGTGGCTTATGCCGCAGCTGCAGCCCCATCTCCTTGTAAAGCCGATAGATACGCTTCGCGTTCACGTCCCAGCCCTCCCTTCGGAGCAGCACATGGATGCGACGATAGCCGTACCGCACCCGCGTCTCGGCGATCTCCTTCATCCGCTTCTTCAGGTCGGCCTGATCCGCACGGCAACCACGATAGTGGTAGCTCGATCGTTCCGCCCGGAGCACCCCGCAGGCCCGCCTGATGCTGACCTGCCAGGTGCTGCGAACGGCATCGACGAGCTGCCGACGCCGATCAGGCCTCAGAGCTTTCGCGAGACGACATCCTGCAACATCGCCTTGTCGAGGCTGAGGTCAGCGACGAGACGCTTGAGCTTGGCGTTCTCCTCCTCGAGCTGGCGCAACCGCCGCATCTCCGATGGCATCAGCCCCGCGTACTTCTTACGCCAAGCGTAGAACGTCGCCTCGCTGATCCCGGTTCTCCGGCACACCTCGCCGACGCTTGTGCCATCCTCTGCCTGCTTCAGCACGAAGGCGATCTGCGCCTCCGAGAATTTCGACCTCTTCATCGCGCACTCGGCTTCCGTGGCCCTCCTTCATAACTGGAATTTTCCAGCTCAAAACGGTCCAGGAAACGGGCAGCAGGTCAGCCCGAGCGTTTGCAAGCGACAGGAACCAACCAGTGGGCGTTGAGGCACTCGTCGCGCAGGCGGCCGTTGAAGCTCTCGACAAAGGCATTGTCGGTTGGTTTGCCCGCCGCGAGAAGTCCAGCGTGATCCCGTTCTCGTACGCCCAATGGTCGAGCGCCTTTGAGATGAACTCGGGCCTGTTGTCCACGCGGAGGGTTCTGGGGGCACCGCGGCTCGACGAAATCCGCGTCATCGCCGCGACCACCGCCGTACACCGTCTTCCAGCGGTAGAAGGTCTGCTCCGAAATCTCGTTCGGCGACTTACCTCCGCCACCGACGTACCCGTCTCCACTAGCTTCACTCCGAACGCGATCTGTTCCCCGGTGTGCTTCGTCTTCTTCATGTCTCAGCTCTTCGCCCGTGAGCTTTGAAGGCCCGGAAACTCCCACTCGCCGTGGGCAAAAAATTGAGAGGATGTCAAACCGGCCACCCCCATGAATGTACCGAGAAATCTTGGACAGCAGAGCCAGACACGTTCAATGTCGGTCCCAATCCACCATTCTTATCGAACGGACAGACCTATCCGATTGGCGACCCAGCGACGCGCGTAGGTGCGCTCGCCTGCGGGCGGAACGCCAGCGTGAAACGAGCCCGAGCCGAGCGCCCCGTCGAATGCGCCCTTCGCTGTTCCCGAAACCACTGACGCGCCCATTAGCATGTCCGCTGCCGACATGGCACCCATCTGGGAGATTGTTCCGATCGCCGTGGGTGCGCCGTCGACCCACAACTGATCAAGCGCCCCGGCCTTGACCCTTTCCAGGACATGCCAGCCGCTGTCGATCACGGGATCGTCGAACCCGATGACCTCCGTTGCGCCGGTAGCCCAGTGCGACGGGCCGCGACCGACGGTGCTCTGTCGATAGGCGAGAAGCGGCTGGCCCATTCCCGCTACGCCGGTAGTGTAGACGATACGATGGACGCTGCTGACGTTGTTGACCTTGCACGCGAAACACCAATAGCCCGACGACGCGCGGATATCGCCAGCGTCGAACTGCGTGATGAGGGAACTTAGCTCCGCTCCGGCCGTCGCAGAAAGATACTGGTCCCTCGAACGATCGAACGTCATCACGCGCTTGTTCGCCGCCGGCCCGCCCGCACCGGATAGTCCGGGACGGCCGGTGCGGGCGCCGAAATAGCGGGTTGGTTGCACGACGTCGCGCAGCTCGGCTATCCGACCGGCGCCGTCGTCCACCGCGCTTTGTAGGCTTGTCGTGTCCCAACTGAACAGCCGCCCCGCGACCGAACCGATACTGGAAGGCTGGAAGATCGTGGAAAAACCGTCCGCACCCATCGTCACCACGCTGCTCGCGGTATAATGGGCACGGTCGGATTGAAGCGAGTAGAGATCCGCATCCACCCATTTCACGTTGGCTAGGCTTTGCCCAAGGTTAAGCTGACCCCGACGAACGGTCGCGCGGTAGGGCCATGCCGAGCTGTTCGACATGCGGTAGATGACGAAGGGCGCATTGCTATTCTCCATCATTTCCGATCGCCACCGGCTCTCGAAGGCGCGCGTCAACGCCTCGTGGCCGGCCGCGGCTGCGCTGGATGCGGCCGCCTCGTTCTCGCCTTGCGCCCAGAGTGTGCCGATGAATATCGGTGTCTTTCCTTCCGCCGCCAGTGCGGCCATCGCGCGTGACCACATAGTTGCGTACAGCGCATATATCTCGTTCGTCAGAGCCGGATCCCAGACGCCGACGCCGTATAAACGTGCCGCCGACGATATCCCGCTGCTGCCGACGCCCAATTTGACGATCCGCAGATCGCCGCCTGGGTTTGCAAGCAGCCAGCGCCGTGCGAACTCCGCTTCCGGACCCCAGATGCAGTCCAACGGCGGAGCCGTCGCTACGCAGGGCGGCTGGCTGACCGTGGTATGGGAGTTCAGACCGAGTTGATAGGGAGCCCAGCTGTTCGTCCATGCCTGCCAGATGGACGCGCCGGGCAAGGAGCGAAGATTCGATGGAGCCAGTGAGCCCTTGACGGCTGCCGTGGCCGAATTGCTCTGCCCCGCAACGAGGAGGACGTGCGCCGTGCTGGTCGCCCGCGCGATCGGCACCCCCGTCACCGCGGCTCCGACGCCCAACCCAATCGTTCCGATGACGTGGCGCCGTTCCATATTCACTCCCTTCATGCGCTATCGAGAGGCTGGCGCGCTGCTCTGCCTGCCGAACGCCCGCCTGGGGCGCGGGTAGGCGTCCTCCAGCGGCAGTGCTAGGTCCTGGGCAGGCGCAAAACCAACCCATCGACGGATGACGCGGCCGGTCTCGTCGAGCAGGATGGTACTCGGCAGATCATGGACCTCGTAGCGCCGCGCCAGCTCACCGTTGCCGTCCGGGAGCACCAAAAGATCATCGAGCGCCCAGTCGAGCTTGGCCTCGACCGCTAAGGTCCGATCAGGAGCCTTTCCAGCCGAGTCGCCGCTCAGTACGATCACCGAAGCCACTCCGCGCGGCAGGAATTGCGTCGACATGCTCTTCGCGACAACGATCTGCGCCCGATTGGCGTTGGCCGCCTGCCGCTGGCGGAGGTCACCCAAAAAGGTCACCAGCAGGGGACCGGAGGGCAGCGCCTGGTCCCCTTCGGGCGTGCCCCCGCAGCCGCTCACCACCATTAGCATGCAAAGCAGCAGAGTGCGCGACGGAGCCATGAGCCGTGCTATTGCCGCTCATGCGCACCCACGTCGTATGCGCCGCCCTGCGGAATCACATTGCCGTAGAAGTCACGCGTTCCCATCGACCCGACGTTCACGCCTGCATTGATGGCAGGAGACCCCGCCTGCAGCGTAAAGGCGGTCGTCGGCCGACCAGCCGCATGCGAAAGCGGCGTCACGAGAAAGGGGTTCAGAAACTTGCCCGCCGCATCCTGACCACTACCTGCTCGCCACGCAGCAAAGCCGGCATAGCTAGTATTGTTGAACCACCAGATAGGCGTTGCCCCGGCCGTCGTCCAATAAATGTTGTTATTATAAAGCAGTGAAGAACCGACGTTATATACCATGTTTGGCACTGTCGAGTATATAATATTGTTTGCAAATATCTTATCTTGAGATCCGGTGTACGTCGCCTTGTTAATGATCGCTGACTTTGCGATGACCGGGTCCCAGTAGATGGTGTTGTTATAAATTTTCAAACCATCGATCAACCCACCGTCCCAGGTGTATGTGTATATTGCACCTTGCCCCGCGAGATCGGAACCCCTTCCGTTATAACTACAGACGTTATAGCGGATGACCGCATCCGTTGTCGTGTAATTGGAAGCGCCTAGCGCTGTCACACAATAACCTTGGGTGTCATGGCCATAATTATACTGATATGTATTACGGTTCGTGAAATAGTCGATATCGAACGCGCCACCGTCCAACGACACCGGCGAGTCGGTATTATAGACTTCGTTGAACTGCACAACACAATCGTTGCACCCCCACGTCCATATACCATTAGGCGAACCAAGGTTCGTTACGGACGTCTGTCCGGTATTGTACGCCACATTGTTTTCGATAAGGCCGTTGTCGACTTGGGATAGCAGAATTCCCTCGCCGCCCGTGTCGTGAACCGTCGAATTGCGCACCGTGATGTTGCGGGAATGCGCGCTCGTCCCCGTGCCTGCGCCGGGCGGCTGTCCCGCGATCCGCATGCCCGCCCATTGTGTCGTCGCGAAAGCGGTGACTCCGTCCACGACTACGCCATCGAAAATCGTCCCTGTCACCTCAGGAGCGATGACGAGCAGTCCAGTCTGCTTGTTCGTGACGGTACCGCCCACGTCATGGATCACAACGTTGGTCACGCGGATGTCGCGGAGCACGCGTCCGCTTTGATTGCCGCTGATGTAGATACCAAAAGGCGTGCCGCCGGACGTCTCGATCTTCTCGATAGACCAATATTCCTGATTAAACAGCTTGAGCGCGGCCTGGTTCGTTCCGCCGTTGACGATCGGTCGCGCCGAGCGGGTGGTGTCATAGGCCGTGATCGTTATAGGCGCGCCGGCCGAGCCCGAACCCTGCGGCGCCAACATCCCGTTGCAGATGGTACCGCGCCGTAGCATGATCCAATCGCCGGGACCGAAGCCACCTGACTTGCCGTTCACGCTGCCGACGTTGTTCCAAGGAGCGTTTTGCGAGCCGTTACCGTTGGTTGCGGCACCGCAATCCACGTAATAAACCTGATTGGTGGGCGTGAGCGACGCCGAGGAAAACGTCGGGGAGGCCGGGCCGGACGAGGCCGCCGCAGCGCCGGATGGCACGACCGTGATGGTGCCACTATCGGCCGCCGGCGTCATTTGCTGCGCAGCAAGTACCCCGGCAAACGTCACAATGCCGACGCCGATAGGAAACAGAAGTTTCACAACCTTTCGCATTATCAATCTCTCCCGGAGCGCGCAATATGGATCGGCTTCCGCTCGCCACGCTGCCTGCCGCGCATTGCTACAGCAGCGACGATCTTGTTACTTTCTCGCTGGAGATGTCAAGTCGGCGGCTGGCGGGGTTACGTTCGCTAGAACGCGTGCGAGATAATGGTCGGCGCATCAGCGCGGATCACGACTGACGCCGCCCTGGTTCAACGCAGGTCGAGCATGCCTGGGCGTTCGACCGCTCGCTCTCTTCGCGTCCGAGCATGCGCTCGCGTCTCCGGCCTGTTCCGACCGATGCCGAAACGGTGAGGATCGATCCGGTCGTCCCGTCACCGGCAACGCTTGCAGTGGGCTGCCATCCGCTCGCCACGATGACGCCTTGACCGACGTGGCCGAGCCGAAGATCGCGAGGCAGCCGGTGATCGGCAGGTGCGAGGATACCGCAAGCATGATTAGCGAACGGCAAGCGCCGCCCCCGCCAAGCGTTGCGGTCAGCGGCGCGTGACGCCGGCTCCGCCGTCGACGCGGAGCACGGCGCCGGTGATCCAGCCAGCCTCGTCAGAGGCCAGGAACAACGCGGCGTTGGCAACGTCCGCCGGCTGCCCGATGCGGCCAAGCGGATGGCGCGCGACGTTGGCGGCGCGCGCCGCGACGGGATCGCCGGTGCGGTCGAACGAGCCGGCGAGCAGCGGCGTGTCGATCGACGCGGGCGCAATGGCATTCACGCGTATGCCGCGCGGTGCCAGTTCCAGCGCAAGCGTAGCGGTGAGATTGTCGAGCGCCGCCTTGGTGGCCGCATAGGCGGCGAGGCTCGGTGTCGCGAACCGCGCATTGATAGACGACACAATGACGATCGATGCACCAGGCGCCATGGCCGCGATAAGCGGCTGGGCAAGTCGCACGAAGCCGGTCACGTTTACTTCGTACAAGCGCGTGAAATCTTCCGGCGCCGTGTCGAGCGTTCCGCCGGGCACGCTGGCAGCGGCGGCGTGGATCAGAATGTCCGGCTTCGGTGCGCCCAGCAGCTGGTCGGTTGCGCGGGCTACCGCTGCGGCGTCGCCGAGATCACATGCCACCGTTGGCCAGTCGCCATCGTCCGCTACTCGATCTAAGCCGGTGACGCTGGCCCCCTCCGCCGACAGTCGCTCGCAGATCGCCCGGCCGATGCCGCCGCTGGCGCCGGTCACGAGCGCACGCCGCCCCTTAATCCGCATCGCGCTTCTCCGCCGACAGGATTGCGGTAAAGCCCGCTGCGGTCAGCGCCTCATAATCGAGACGGCGCGCCACGATGCCCGCGGCGGTCAGCGCCGCACTGTACAGCGATGCGGCCGGCTCTGCGCCGGCGACGACGCAGGATACCACGTTCCCCTCCCACGCATGCAGCTGCATCGCATCGGCGACATCGGCCCCGATCAGCAGCCCCCACAGAAACGAAGAAGCGTCCGCGGCCTCCAGCCTGCCCGCGAGCACGTTCGCGCGGATCGCGAAAAGGTGCCGCGTCACGGCCCCGCCACCGCGCCCAACTGCCAGCCCGCGCCGGAACGCCGGCCCGTCGCCGGGCGCGCCATGCAGCATCGCCGCAAGGATGCCGCCGCGGGCGAGCGTCGTGGCGAGCTCCACCGTCATCGCGGTGTGAAAGGTCGCGATGCCCGCCGGCCCGACTAGCATCCACTTGGCATGCATGCCCGGGCAGTTCACGAAGAGCGTCGGCGCGGAGACGGTGCTCGCCAGTCCCACGGCCGCCACCTCTTCGCCCCGCGCGACGTCTGCATCGCCGAACCCGTTAATGCTGCGGATGCCAGGCAGCATCGTCACCGCGCTGCCCCCGATGCAATCGCGCGCGGCGCCGTCAACCAGCTGCGCGGGCGTGGCGGGCGTCGCGATCTGCGACACCTCGCGCCAACCCGACGCCGACCCGATCATCCCCGCGAGCAACACATTCGATGCGGCCTCCGGCCAGCGGCCGACGATCCGCGCCAGACAGGCGGAAATGCCGTCCCGATCCGCTTCAAGCAGGGCGAACGCGTGCTCCTCAGACGCTAGGACTGTGCCGTTCGCACTCAGCAGCAAGGCACGCAGTCGCGTGATGCCCCAATCGATCGCGATTCGCGGCGTGACGTGGGTGGCCTGAGGTTGCAATTGCGGTGAGTGGTTCGACACGGGACGCACGCTCGTTAACGGATGGGACGTCGGAGCGTCCAACCACGCAAGTTTAGCGCGTTTGCATCTGATACAGCAACAGAAGAACAGCTCTTGTCATGCCTCAACATTCGCGGCGGCGTCGCGCAGCGCTGCCACCAGTTCGGCCGTTCCGCCCTCCGGCAGCCAACCAGACAGGCCGATCGCGGCATAGACCGGCTGCCCGACCGCGACGGCAATGGTGTGCCGCCCTTCCTCTGCGTTCACCAGCACGCGCGAATAGCCCTGTTCGCGCGCCTTTGCGACGGTGGCGAGCAGATCGTCCATGCCGCCCGGATGGCCCGGGACCGAACCAAGGTCGCGATAGATGTGGCGGATGTGCGCGTCGTTAAGCTGGGCGAGCAGCGCGATGCCGATGCCGCTGCTACTGGCCGGCAGCACGCCGATTCGCGCAAGCGCGCGGGTCGAATCAACCCCCGGCGGCGCGTGGTAGAGATATGACACGCTCTCGTTCCACAGCACACCCATGGCGACCGTGTGGCCGAATCGCCGCAGCTTCTCCAAGACGGGAATGGTTCGGCTGGTCAGCTTGGAGGCGAACAGGCTTTGCGCCGCCAAGACGTGCATGCCGGGGCCGGCCGTGTACTTGCGATTGGCCGTCTGCCGAACGATGCCGAGATGAGCAAGAGTCTTCAGCAGCCGGTTGACCTTGGTGACCGTAAGATCGAGTTCGCGCGCCAGCGCGCGACAGCCGATCGGCTCCGGCGCGACAGCAAGTGCCTGCAGCGTGCGCATGCCGTCGATCAGGCTTTGATTGGGTTGGGCGCTGGGAGCGGGAAGCATGGGCAGCCGGTATCGCAGTGTCGGGAACACGATGCTACCCCGTTTGACGTTCCACGTGACGGAACAGTTCGGATGCGGGTGCAACGCCTAGGCCGAGGCCGCCGGGCAAGCAGTAGAAGCCGGCGTCGCAGGTCAGATCGCCGTCTAGCAACGCGGCGTTGCGGTGGAAGATCGAGTGCTGATACTCGTGCAGCGGTAGGTCCGCGATGACCATCGACGCGTGAAGGCTAGCGGCCAGGAAGATGCCGGTGCCGATCGTCGCATGCGGGATCACGGGCACGCCATGCGCCTCTGCCGCCGCCGCGATCCGCAGAAATTGCGTGATGCCGGTATGCCCCATTTCAGGTTGCACGACGTCGCAGGCCTTGCGCGCCAGCCGCGGCGCGGCGTCCCATGTCGTGCGCCACTCCTCGCCGACCGCGATCGGCATCGGCGCGGCGGCGGTCACCGCGACCAGCGCATCAATGTCTTCCGGCTTTACTGGCGCTTCGGCGAAGAGCAGGCCGAGCGGTGCCAGCCGTGCCAGCAACCGCGTCGCCTCGTCGGCATCGTACATCCAGTGGAGGTCGACCATCAGCCGCGCGCCGGAGCCCAGCGCCGTGCGCAGTGCGCCGAGCTCTTCTGTGATCGCATCGGGCGTCATCACCGCGGCGATCTTGACGGCATTGAACCCGCGATCGCGAAACTGCTGCGCCAGCGCAACGCGCTCGTCGCGGGTCGGACGCGGCAGCCCGGAGACATAGGCCGGGACGCGCTCGCGGCGCGCGGTGCCGAGCAGCGCATGAAGCGGCACGTCCGCCTGCCGCGCCGCGAGATCCCATAGCGCGATGTCGACGGCGGCCAGCGCGTCCGCCCAGAACCCTCCCCAGTAGCCCCGCACGCGCATAAGGTCGTAAAAGGCGTCCCATTGTCGATCGGGCGGCGGCATAGCCTGACCGACCAGCAACGGCGCGACGATGTCGCCGACTAGCGCGTGAATCACGTCGGGCGCGACCAGCCCGTAGGTCTCGCCCCAGCCCGCGCGCCCCGCATCATCAGTGATTCGGACCAGCACGGACCGATCGCTGGTGGGGTACAGCGTACCATTGGCGGCGCGCACGATATAACCGTTGGGCGTCGTTCGGTCGTCACGGCCGATAGCGCCAAGATAGGGCGTTTCGCGCGGGATGGTAACGGTGAACACCTCGACCCGGGAGATCGTGGCGCGCGTCATGCCTGGATTTTTTCCGCAGCGGATTTGGTGAGCAGAGGGGCGAGGCGATCGAGCAGCGCGCCTAGTTCGCGGTGATCCACAGCGTCGAGGCGCGGCCCTGGTGCGCGGACGTGCCCGTGGCGGATGAGGCCGCGGCGCCGAAGCACCTCCTTCGTCAGGTCCCAGCGGAAGATTGCCTGCATCATCAGCACCGGCAGCATCCGTTCGTGCAGGTCGCGCATTTGGTGCACGTCGCCGGCGCGGTGCGCCGCGATCAGCGCCACGCTGATCTCCGGCAGCTCGGCTGCGGGCATCGTGCCGATCGCTCCGCGGCCCAGCTCGTCGATGATGTAACGTCCGCCCGCGCCGCCGAACACACCGCGCAGCGACGCGGGGCGCAAGGCGAGCAGCGCACTGATCCCGTGGCCGCACGGCATCGTCTCCTCCTTGACGAACGCGACGCCCGGGGTGGCAGCGACGATTGCGCGAATCTGCGCGGGCGCAAGGCCTACGCCCATCGGACGCGGGGCGTTCTGCAACATGATAGGTACGCCGCGTTCCGCCGCGCGGCGATAGAAGGCGACGTGCGCATTGAGATCGGTGTCGTGCCGATGCGGTGTCATCACCATGGCGGCGGCGGCGCCCGCCTCACGCGCTGCTTCCAGCATCGTCATGGTTTCCGCTTCTTCCGCTGCACTTCCCCCGACAATCAGGGCGGCCCCGCGCTCCTGCGCCACGCGGCCAAACGCCGAGACGAGCGCGAGCCGTTCGTCGCGGGTCAAATGGTCATATTCGCTCGCCAGTCCAGGAAAAGCGATCCCGTCCACCCCGCATGCCAGCACAAAATCCGCCACCGCGACGCACCCGACCTCATCAATGCTGCCATCCGCCCGAAAAATAGTGGGAAGCACCGGGAAGGTCCCACCGCGCACTATGCCTGCCATTCGCTCCACTCCCTATCTTCGATAGCTTGTCTTTATTAGTAACATTGTCAACCTGTCACAGCTGCAGTAGCATCGTTCTTCGCCCTGTCGCCACAGGCTTAAGGGTTCCGCACGTTTGCATGGGCCGGCCAAAACTAGATCGCTATCTAAGCTACGTTATTGGAGCAATGTTATCGTGAAAGGAGCCAATTCCGAGGCGGTCGATGACGCAGCCCGCCTCCACGCGCGACCGGTACCGCACGCTGCCGGCACACGTTCGCTGCGCCCGCACTCGCGCTGGATCGTGCTGGCGCTGCTGTTCGGATCGACCGTTCTCAACTACGTCGATCGCCAGACGCTTTCGATCTTAGCGCGCACGGTGCAGGACGATCTCGGGCTCACCGATCGCGACTATGCCGGTGTCGTGCAGGCATTCTTGATCGCGTACACACTGGCCTATCTGATTGTCGGCCGGTTGACAGATCGGGTAGGCGTGAAGTGGTCGCTAGCTCTGTTCGTCGGCTGGTGGTCGATCGCGAACGCCGTCACCGGCTTTGCGCGCGGGCTTGGTGAACTTTGGGCCGCCCGCTTCGCGCTGGGGCTGGGGGAGGCGGGCAACTACACAGCCGGGCCCAAGGCCATCGGTCAACAGTTCGAGCCGCGACAGCGCGCGCTCGCGTATGGCATCTACACCGCCGGCGCGATGGTGGGCGCGACGATCGCACCGCCGGTGATCGGATGGCTCTCGATCACGTACGGCTGGCGCGCGGCCTTCATTTCCACCGGCTCCCTAGGTCTGGCATGGCTCGTCTGCTGGTTGGCATTTTATTGCGAACCGGACGCCCAGCTGGCGGGCGATACAACCCCCGCAGGCACCCCTGAGAGCGAAGGCGGCGTTTGGGCCGCGATCCTGCGCGATCGCAGCGTCTGGGCGCTCGTCTTCGCGCGCATGGTAACGGATCCGCTCTGGTATTTCTACCTCTTCTGGTTTCCCAAATATCTTGGTGACGAGCGCGGGTTCGGATTGGTCGCGGTCGCGAGCACGGCCTGGATCGTCTACCTTGCCGCAGACATTGGCAGCCTTGGCGGGGGTTGGTTGTCCGACCGGCTGGTGAAGCGAGGAATGCGACCGCGCGAGGCGCGGCTGCGGATCATGCGCATCGCCGCCATCATCATTCCGATCGGCGGGCT
>NZ_LSKG01000005.1:0-67878 GCF_001557005.1 Sphingomonas sp. CCH15-F11
GCAGCGATCACGCGGCTCACCAGTCCGGCGCGTTCGGCTTCGGCGGCGTCCATCATCCGGCCGGTCAGGCACATTTCCATCGCCTTCGCCTTGCCGACCGCACGCGCCAGGCGCTGCGACCCGCCCATGCCGGGCGAGACGCCCAGCTTGATCTCGGGCTGGCCGAACTTCGCGGTGTCGGCGGCCAGGATGAAGTCGCACATCATCGCCACTTCGCACCCGCCGCCCAGCGCATAGCCCGCGACCGCGGCGATGATCGGCTTGCGCGTGCGGGTGAACTGGTCCCAGCCCGCGAAAAAGTCATGGCCGTACATGTCGGCGAAGCCCCGGGTCTGCATCTCCTTGATGTCCGCGCCCGCGGCGAACGCCTTGGCCGAACCGGTCAGCACCGCGCAGCCGAGCGCCGGGTCGGCATCGAAGGCCCGCATGACGTCGAGCAGCTCTGCCAGCACCTGGCTGTTGAGCGCGTTCAGCGCCTGGGGCCGGTTGAGCGTGACCAGCAGCACGCCGGGGGCGGGCGTTTCGGTCAAAAGGGTTTCGTAAGGCATTCAAATCTCCGCACAATGCAGCTTCACAATAGCCGTTCGGTTCGAGCGAAGTCGAGAAACGCGAGCCGGGCCGAACCGAAGGACGTTTCTCGACTTCGCTCGAAACGAACGGAAGGCAGGGTGCTCTTCGCGCTCAACCCGGCGTCCATTCCTGATCGGCTGGCAGTGGCGCGAAGATCTGGTCGATCAGGTGGTCACTGACCTCGTCGGCACTTGCCGGCTGCCAGCGGGGCGCATTGTCTTTCTCGACGATCACCGCGCGCACCCCTTCGATAAAGTCGTGGCGCTGGCACACGCGGGTCGCGACCGCATATTCCTGGCGCATCTCGTCTTCGAACGTCGGCATGGTCGCGCCGTCGAGCAGCAGCTTGAGCGAGACCTTCATCGTCTGTGGCGATTTGGTCCGCAGCGTCGCCAGCGTCTCTCCCGCGAAGTCGCTCGGGTCGCTCTCAAGCGCGGCGAGCACCTCCTCCAGTCGGTCGCTCGCAAAGAGCCGGTCGATCGCGCTCGCATGCGTAAAGATGCGCGCATGGGCGGGCGGTACCGAAAACTCGTCGAGGATCGCCGCAATGGACTGCGGATCGCGGACGATCTGACGCTTCACCTCCTCCAGGATGTCGCCCGACAGATAATGGGTGGCCAGGCCCAGCGCGAGGCACTCGGAGCCGTCCACGCGCGCGCCCGTCAGCGCCAGATACTGGCCGATCCGCTTGGGCAGGCGCGACAGGTACCAGCCGCCGCCGACATCGGGGAACAGGCCGATGCCGGTCTCCGGCATGGCGAGCCGGGTATTGTCGGTCGCGACCTTGAACCGCGCGGGCTGCGAAATGCCGACACCGCCGCCCATGGTGATGCCGTCCATGAACGCCACAACCGGCTTGGCATAGGTGAACAGCCAGTGGTTCATGCGATATTCTTCATGGAAGAACGCGCGCGCCGCCACGCCGTCGCCCGCGCCCGATGCGGCGATCATCCGAATGTCGCCACCGGCGCAGAAACCGCGGCCCTCGGCATGATCGATCATCACGGCCTCGACCGACGCGTCGTCCTGCCACGCCACCAGCGCCTCGTTGACCGCGGCGCACATCTCGGTCGTCAATGCATGGATGGCTTTGGGCCGGTTCAGCCGGATACGCCCGACCTTGCCGTCGAGCTGGGTGAGCACGTCTTCAGTCATGGCGCACCTTGTCTGTTCGGCTGGATCAGGTCCCACCGATTGCCGAATTTGTCGGCGAGCACGACGACGCGACCATATGGCTCGTGCCGCTCGGGTTCGAGGATGGCGACCCCGTTGGACCGCAGCCGCTCGACATCCGTATCAAGGTCCCCGCTTTCGAGGAAAAAGGCGACGCGGCCTGCGGCCTGACGTCCGATCACCACCCGCTCGGCATCATCCCTGGCCTCGGCAAGCCTGACGCGCATCCCGCCGGGCGTGCTGATTTCGACCCAGCGATGCCCGGAGACGTGCATCCCGTCCTCGGCGAGCGAGAAACCCCACTGCCCGGTATAGTGCGCGACCGCGTCACGCATTTCCGGCACGATCACGGTCACCATGAACAATGCGGGGCCGATCACTGGCGCAACAGGTCGCGGCCGACGATCATGCGCATCACCTGGTTGGTGCCCTCCAGGATCGAATGGACGCGCAGGTCGCGCCAGAAGCGTTCGATCGGATAGTCCATGAGGTAGCCATAGCCGCCATGCAGCTGGAGCGCGTCGTTGACCACCTTCGATCCCGTGTCGGTCGCCAGCCGCTTCGCCATCGCGGCAAAGCGCGTCTTGTCGGGCGCGTTGGCGGTCACCTTCGCGGCCGCGACATAGAGCAGCGCGCGCGCCGCCTCCAGCTCGGTCGCCATGTCGGCCAGCATGAACTGGGTGTTCTGAAAGTCCGCGATTGCCTGGCCGAACTGCTTCCTGTCCTTCACATAGCCGATCGCTTCATCGAGGCAGCGCTGCGCGCCGCCCAGCGAGCAGGCGCCGATGTTGAGCCGCCCGCCGTCGAGCCCCATCATCGCGATGCGAAACCCCTCGCCCTCACCGCCCACGAGATTCCCGACGGGCACGCGGACCTCCTCCAGGATTACCTGGGCGGTGGGCTGCGAATGCCAGCCGAGCTTGCGCTCATTCGCGCCGAAGCTGACACCCGGCATGTCCTTTTCGATCGCCAGGCAACTGATGCCCTTCGGCCCGTCCTCGCCGGTGCGGCACATGACGAGGTAGAGCTCGTTCTCGCCGCCGCCCGAGATGAACTGCTTGGTGCCGGTAACCACGAAATGGTCGCCGTCGCGCACCGCCCTTGTCTTCAGCGCGGCGGCGTCGGAGCCTGATGACGGCTCGGTCAGGCAATAGCTGGCGATCCATTCCATGCCGACCAGCTTGGGCAGGTATCGCGCCTTGAGGGTCGCGCTGCCGAAGCGGTCTATCATCCACGCGGCCATGTTGTGGATCGAGATGAACGCGCTGGTCGACGGGCAGCCATAGGCCATCGCCTCCATGATCAGCGCCGCCTCCAGCCGGCCCAGCCCGATGCCGCCTGATTCCTCTGACACATAGATTGCGGCAAAGCCGAGCTCCGCCGCCGCGCGGATCGTGTCGCGGGGGAAAATGTGCTTCTCGTCCCACTCAGCGGCGAACGGCGTGATGGTATCCGCGGTGAAGCGACGCGCGAGCTCCTGGATCTCGCGCTGGTCGTCGGTCAGATCAAACTGAGTCATGCCCATCCCTATTTCGCTGTTCGCGCGCGGAGCCAAGCCCGCGCCTCGTCCATGTCCAGAAAGACGCGGACATTGTCGCGCTTCATCACCCGTTCGGCCTGGAGCTTGTTGAGCGCGGAGCCGACGACGATCGCGGTCGGCCATGGCTCGCGCCCGGGGCCAGCCACCCGGATCCGCGCCAGCACCGCACCGACTTCCTCCGACTGGACGGGGAACGCGCGCGAATCGCTCAGCGTCCCGGTACATTTTTCGGCCAGGCGCAGGTCGCGGCCCGCATCCTGCAGCGCGGCTTCGAACGCCAGCGCGATGGGCAGCGTCCAGAATCCGCTCAGACGGAGGAACAGGATCGGGTCCCGCGGATCGAACCGAATGTCGAAATGCTCGGCATTGTTCATGGCGCGGCCTCGTGCAGCACACGCTGGCGGAACAGCCTGGCACCGATTTCAGGATCGTCGCGGTCGTACCAGCGGGGTGCGGGCAGCCCCTTTTCCCACGCCAGCATCTCGGTACGCGTCCCGTTGGCGGACGGCGTGTCGGGCGCGAGGCGGGCGATCGGATCGGCAAAGGCGGCGTCGGCGGTGATGATCGTCCAGCCCTTTGCGCGCAAGGCCCTGACAAGATCGGGCAGCCAGAGCGCCGCAAGGTCGGTTTCGTGCATCAGCATGACGTGCGCGGGGGAGCGGCCGAGGGTCTGGCGAGCGAGACCGTCATAATATTCCGCCGCGCCGACCAGGGTCTCGACATAGAGGTCGCGCAGCGCGGCGCGGTCGATTCGCTTGCCGGCTGCCTTGGCCTGCACCGCCAGCATCTCGAAATTCCAGTCCGAACCATCGGTGGTGACATAGGCATTGAGCAGGCCGCGCGCCGCCAGGCCCGCACGCACCGCGTCCCGCTTCGCCTTGTCCTTGCCGCCTTCGTCCAGATAGGGAAAGCGGAACCAGGGACGATAGCCGGGTCGCCCCTTCAGCCACGCCTGCGAACGGTCGATGCCGGCGAGATACGCGTCCGCGCGCGTCGCGCGCAGCGCCGGATGCGCGAAGCTGTGGTCGGCGATGACATGGCCTGCGGCGACATAGGCGGCGATGTGGCGCTCGCCGTCGCCGCGATCGGGCTTGACGACATTGCCCGGGATAACGAAAAACGCCGCTTGCCGCACGCCCGCCGCCTTGAGCGCGGCGATCAGACGCCTGGTTCGCTGGTCGGGGGTCAGGAACGCGCCGGGCTGGCGCGGCACATCGTCAAAGGTCAGCGCGATACGTTTGTCCTGCGCCTGCGCAGGCGCACCGCACGTGAAAAGCGCGATCAGCAGCAGGATGACCCGGCGCACGATCATCCCATCGTCGGGATCACGAACGCGTTGCTGCCGTCGGGCGCGCCGTCGGGCCAGCGTTGCGTCACCGTCTTCACCTTGGTCCAGAAGCGGACACCCTCCATCCCGTGCTGGTTGGTGTCGCCGAACGCGCTGCGCTTCCACCCGCCGAACGTATGATAGGCGACCGGCACCGGGATCGGCACGTTGATGCCGACCATGCCGACATTCACCCGAGCGGCGAATTCGCGTGCAGCATGGCCGTTGCGGGTGAAGATCGCGACGCCGTTGCCATATTGGTGGGCGCTGGGCAGCCGCACCGCTTCCTCGAAATCGGCCGCCCGGACGATCTGGAGTACGGGACCGAAGATTTCCTCGCGATAGCTCGCCATGTCCGGGGTCACTCGGTCGAACAGGCTGGGGCCGATGAAGAAGCCCTGTTCGTGACCCTGGAGCGTGAAGCCGCGGCCGTCGATCACCAGCTCCGCGCCCTCGTCAATGCCGGTCTGGATCCAGTCCTCGACGCGTTTTTTGTGCGCAGCATTTACCACCGGGCCGTAATGCGCCTCCGCATCGGTCGACACGCCCACCCGCAGCGCATGAATTGCCGGAATCAGCTTTTCGCGGAGCCGGTCGGCCGTCTGCGCGCCCACTGGCACCACCACCGGCAGCGCCATGCAGCGTTCGCCCGCGCTGCCGAATGCCGCACCGGCGAGATCGGCGACGACCTGGTCAAGGTCGGCATCGGGCATGACGATGCCGTGGTTCTTCGCGCCACCCATCGCCTGCACGCGTTTGCCCGCAGCGACGCCGCGCCGATAAACATAATGCGCGATGTCCGACGATCCCACGAAGCTGACCGCGCCGATCGCCGGGTGGTCGAGAATCGCGTCGACCATCTCCTTGTCGCCATGCACGACCTGAAGCACGCCCTCGGGCAGCCCGGCCTCGCGCATGAGTTCGGCGAGGCGCACCGGCACGCTGGGGTCGCGTTCCGACGGCTTGAGGATGAAGGCGTTGCCGCACGCGATCGCGACACCGAACATCCACATCGGGATCATCGCGGGAAAATTGAACGGGGTGATGCCGGCACCGATGCCCAGCGGCTGGCGCATCGAGTAGACGTCGATGCCCGGCCCGGCACCCTGGGTATATTCGCCCTTCAGGACGTGCGGGATGCCGCAGGCGAATTCGATGACCTCCAGCCCGCGCTGGATGTCGCCCCTGGCATCCGCGATCACCTTGCCATGTTCGGAGGACAGCATGTGGGCGAGCGCGTCCATGTTCGCCTCGACCAGTTCCTTGAAACGGAACATGACGCGCGCCCGGCGCTGCGGGTTGGTCGCCGCCCAGCCGGGCTGCGCCGCCTGTGCCGCGGCGACCGCTGCGTCGAGCACCGCCTGATCGCCCAGCACGACATGCGCCTGCACCGCGCCCGAATTTGGGTCGAATACCTCGCCACGGCGAGTCGCCGCGCCGCCGGGCTGGCTGACGACGAAATGGTCGATCACATGCATCAAACTCTCCAGCGGGCTTTCGCGTTCGGCCGTTACGGCTCTTAGCTCGGGCTTTTGCCCAGCGGGGGCGGCATTACAAGCCTTGCGCGCTCACAACTTCCGCAAAATCGCGGCAAATTGCTCCACATCGCGTGCGGTCTGGTACAGGCCAAAGCCGATCCGCAGCACGTCGCCGCGCACGTCGGTGATGACGCCGTCTGCCAGCAGCGCCGCCTGCCAGCGTGGCGCGTCGGGATGGCGCAGCGCCATGAAGCGTTCCGTCCCGGTCCCGGGCGGGTTGAGCCATTCGGCCTCGCCGAGCGCGGTCGCGGGCAACCCGGCACGGAGCTGATCGCGCAGCATGATCGCATGCGCGGTGATCGCGCGCGTATCCAGCCCCTCATCCGCCAGCATGTCGCGCACCGCGACGAAGCGGTATAGACCCGACGGATCGAAGGTCGCCCCCATGAACCGCCGCGCGTCGGGAGCAAAGCCGATCCGGCCCGGCGGTACGGCCAGATCCTCGAACTCGGCATACCAGCCGGTGATCCCCGGGCGCGGCACATGGCCCGGCGGCGCGTGCATGATTGCCACACCCTCCCCTGCCATCGCGTATTTATAGCCACCGGCGAGGTAAAAGACCCTGTCGGCAAGGGGGGCTAGGCCGGTTTCGACCGCCATGAAGCCGTGATAGCCGTCGACGACCACCCATGGCCCATCGGGCCGCGCCAACGCCGCCACCGGCGCAAGATCGCCGGCCAGCCGGCCAGTGCCGAACATCACCTGGCTGACCAGAATGATGTCAGGCGCGAAAGCGCCGGTACGCGCGACGATCCCGTCCGTCCCTTCGCCCGCGGGCACGCGCGCCACGATCGCCTCCCCCGATTCCTCCCAGCGCAATGCCTGGCGGCGAAAGCTGTGGAACTCGCCATCGCTGGTCAGGATGCGCACCGGACGGTGCGGCACGCTCAGGATCAGGCGGACGAGGAAATCGTGCGTGTTGCCCGCGAACACGACGGTCGCGGGGTCGGGCAGATTGAGCTCGGCCGCGACGTGCGCCTGTGCCGCCGGCCACAGTTCGTCCAGCACGCGGTCCCATTTGCGATCGGCGAGCCGCGCAGCATCGGTCCAGGCGGCGAGCTGGCCGACATAGCTCGCGTCGGGCCACAGATGGTGGCTGTGCGCGGCGAAGTGCAGCCGTTCGGGATCGGCGGCGATCGCGCGCTGGAACAGATGCTTGTAACTGGCGGTCACAACAGTGTCCGCAGCGACCAGAGTTCGGGAAAGGCACGCTTGCGCAGCGTCGATTCGAGATAGGGGACGCCGGCGGTCCCGCCGGTGCCGCGCTTGCCACCGATGATGCGGCTGACCGTCAGGACATGCTTGTGCCGCCACGCCGCCAGCGCATCATCCAGGTCGACCAGCTTTTCCGCGAGCTGATAAAGCCCCCACCAGCGTTCGGTCTCGCGATACACCTGCGCCCACGCCGCCTCGACCTGGGGATCGGGGACATAGGGCTGCGTCCAGTCGCGCGCCAGCGCGGTGTCGGGAAGCGCAAAACCGGCGCGGGCGAGCGCGGCGTTCGCCTCGTCCCACACGCTCGGCCGGGCAGCGGCGGCGGCGGTCAGCGGCCCGTGGCGCGCGCCCTCGCGGATCCCCAGCATCACTTCGACGGCGCGGAACTGGTCGGATTGGAAGCCCGAGCTGGTGCCCAGCACATGGCGAAAGCGCGTGTAGTCGGACGGGGTCATGGTCGCCAGCACATCCCAGGACAGCGTCATCACCGACTGGATGCGCGAGACCCGCGCCAGGCTTTTATAGGCTTCGACCAGCCGATCCCCGTGGATCAGGTCGAGCGTCAGGGTCAGCTCCGCGATCGCCTGCTTCAGCCACAGTTCCTTGGTCTGATGGATGATGATGAACAGCAGCTCGTCATGACGATCGGAAATCGCATGCTGCGCGGTCAGGATCTGGTCGAGCGCAAGATAGCGATCATAGGTCATCGGGGGTTCGGTCATCCGGCGTCGCGCTCCGATCGCGGCGCAGCGGCGGGGACCGCCGCGTTGCGCCAGCGCGCGACGGGAACGACCTCATCGCCATCGGCACCCCGCCGTCGCTGGATCAGCGTCGCCAGCTGCTGGCGGGTGTCGCCGATCGTCGCCCGCGTCCATACCCAGAATGTGTCGGAGGAAAAGCGCGTGCCGGCGGGCGGCGAGAGCTGGGCATCGGCGAAATCGCTCAGCACCAGCTGGCCGTTGCGTGCACGGATCGCCAGCAGCCGTTCGGCCGCCGCATTGTCGGGAAACAGATAGCGCAGCATCTCCGGCGTGGCGGCATTCAGGTTGATCGCCGTGTCGCCCGGCAGGGCGGTTACCAGCCGCTCCAGCCGTGCCGCGACATCCGGGGCCACCCCCGCCAGCCGCAGCGGGCGCAGATCGCTGACCGGGCCATATTGGCGAACGAACCCGATCGCCTGGATGATCTCGTCGCGCGACAAGCCAGCGTAGGTGCCGATATTCTCGAACATCGTCACCGCACCCGCATCGCCGCTCAGCACGTTGTTGATGTTGAACCGGTCCTGCGCGTCGGCGATCGCAAGCTCGAAAGTGCCGCCGTCGATCTCGACGCGCTGCTGCGCGACGGCACCCCAGGGTTCGCCGCGATAATCGACATCGGCGGCGTCCGCCATGTCACGGCGCAGCGCGGCGAGCGCCGACAATTCGCCGCCGCGCGCGATCGCCGCCGCGCGCGCCGCTTCGCGCCCGCGCAGCCCCTGATCCAGTGCAAGCTCCTCGCGGTTGATCATCAACAGCACCAGCCCCGCCGCGATGGCGACGAACAACAGGACGTTGACCAGGATCATGCCCTGCTCGCCGGGCGAACGGCTTCCATGCGTCATTGTTCGCCCCCGACGCGTGGTCGCGCCGGCAGCGCGACGATCCGGCGCAGCAGGCCCTGTGGCCCGCTGCCCGGGGCAAGCGTCACCTCCATCTCGATCGCGCGCGGCCAGCGTTCGGCACTGTCGGGATCGGGTGGCCATGCCGTGCGCCAATCCTGATCGAGATAACGCCACCGCGCCGCGGCGATCCCGGGAAGCACCAATTGCGGCCGGCCGGCGACCACGCGGAACAGCCCGCCGGCCGCGCTTTGATAGCGAATAGGCAATGGCGGCCCACCCTGACCGGGTGCGACGCGCATGAACGAAACCGCCGCGGCATCGCCGGCAATCGGGCCGTTGGTCACCTGATCCAGGTCGCTCGCCACGGCGAACATCGCGCGATTGACCTGCGCCATGCGATCGAGCCGCGCTTCGGTGCGGCGCTGGACGCCCAGGATGCCGTCGACCATGGCGATGCCCGCCACCGCGATCAGCGCGAACAGGCCGAGCGAGATGACCAGCTCGATCAGCGTAAAGCCGGCGCTGGCATGTCCGGGAAGCTCATGCGTGGTCGGACGCTCGCTCATGTGCCCTGCGCGACAGCGACCTTTTCATACACGCCGTTGGTGGCGGCCAGGATCGCGAACTGGCGCGCGCAGCTGCCATCGGTGCGAAAGCGGACCGGCCCCGTCACGCATTCGAAGCCGCGCGGATTGAGCAGCCCGTCCCGGCTGAGCAGGTCCTGGGCGCGCAACCCGCTGACGATCGTCGCCGCGTCATAGGCGAGCGCCGCGATCGCGCCCGGGTTGCCGCCGTGACGCGCCTCGAACCGGCTGGCGAAGCTGTCGAAACGATCGGGATCGGGGCTGGCCATCCACGCCCCTTCGAGCGCAGCGATCGCCGCCGGCTGATAATCCAGCGCCTGCACGGTCACCAGCAACTGGACGCCGGTGCTGCGCAGGTTGCGCGCCGCCGCCAGCGCGGCTTCGCCGCCGCCGGGCACCAGGACCGCATCGGGCGCGTCGCCGAGGTTGGGCGCGGGCTGGCCGGCAATCACATCGGCCGCTCGGACCGTCATGCCGAGTTCGGCCTGCACCGAGATGGCGGCGGCCGCCGATGCCGCAGACCACGCCCCGCCATCGCCCAGAACCAGCACGTCGCGCACGCCGCGCGAGCGCGCGTAACGCAGCATCGCGGTCGTTGCCTGGCTGGCAGTGATCCCGAACACATGCGCGCCCGGCGCCTGCACCGCCCGATCGTTGGTAAAGGCGAGCACGGGCACGCGCCCGCCCGCCGCCGTGGCGACCGCACCCGCCTCCTCCGACAGCAGCGGACCCAGGATCATCGCGCATTTGCGGCGCAGCGCCGCCTGTGCCGCCTGCGCCGCGCCGGCCGCGGTGCCGCCGGTGTCGAACTGGACAAGCGCGCCGGGCGCATTTTCGACGAGCGAGGCCGCCTGCGCCATGCTAAGGCCCAGCGCCGCGCGCGGACCGGTGAGCGGCAGCAGCAGCGCGACCGGCCGCTTGTCGGGCTTCGGCTTGGCGGCGGGTGCAGTCGCGGCGTGCGCGAGCAAGGGAGTGGACGACAGTGCAGCCGACGACAGCACCAGGCCGGTTTGCAGCAGCTTCAGCGTTTCACGACGGTTCATCACCGGCTCCGGAGTCGGCAAATTTCGAGGGTCGCCGGCGTCTTATCCTGTTCGCCGGGATCGGCATAGCCTCGTATCTGCTCGCGATGGTCGTGACCATGCCCGCCAGCATCATCATCCGCAACAAACCCTGGCGCACGGGCGTGTCGGGCACGATATGGCACGGGGAGGTCGGCGTCGCGGGCGGAAGCACGCTGCGCTGGGACTTCGCACCACTGCGCTCGCTGACCAGTCTCGGGCTCGCCGCGGACTGGCGCGCGACGGGCGTGAACACCGATCTCGGCGGGCGCATCCTCGTCCGGCCCGGCCGTTGGGTGCTCGATGCGGTCAGCGGCTCGGCGGACGCCCGGCTGATCGAGGCCGCGTGGCCCGACCTGGGCTTCACCTGCGATCTGACCATGCAGGTCGAGATGAAGAAACTGGTGCTCGGCAGCGGCGGCGGTCAACGCGCGGAAGGGACGATCGTTACCGATCCCGGCGCCTGCACCCTCGCGCGCGGGGGCACGACGAGCCCGGTCGAGGCGCTGCGCCTGACCGCCGAGCCGATCGGCAATGAAAGCCGTATCCGCCTGACCCCACAGACGCAGCGGCTGAAGACGCTCGTTGATGCGTCGCTCGGCGAAGACGGCACGCTGTCGGTCAGGATGACGCCCGACGGTGCGGCCGCGCTGCCCTTTACCGGCATTCCGGCGGGCGCAAGCATCCGGGGATCGCTGTAGGCCGATCGGCCCGACAGGGTCACTGGTTCGGGCAGGTGTGCCCGCCCCTAAATCTGCACCAGATTGTTGAGGTTGATGATCGGCAGCAGGATGGCGAGGACCATCAGCAGCACCAGCCCGCCCATCACCAGCAGCACCAGCGGCTCGACCAGCGCGACCAGGGTCGAGACCAGCGCGTCCAGCTCGCGCTGCAGTTCGTTCGACGCACGGCCGAGCGCCGGGGCGAGACGGCCGCTCGATTCGCCCGAGGCGACGATCGCCACCAGCATCGTCGGGAACACGCCCGCCTCGGTCATCGCCCCGCGCAGGCTGACCCCCTCGCGCACGCGCGCGGCGACACCCAGCGCCTTCTCGCGCACCCACAAATTGGGCGTGACGGCAGCAGCCGCCTGCAGCGCCTCCACCAGCGGCACCGCGCTTTCCACCAGCGTGGCGAGCGAGCCCGCGAAACGCGCAGCGTTGAACTGGCGACTGAAGCGCGCGAACGGCCGATGCGCGTTGAACCAGCGATGGACGCGCAGCCGGTTCTCCGGCCGCCGGTTCCAGCGCCCGAACAGCACGAAACCAGCCAGCGCCGCGATCACGACGATCAGTCCGTAATTCTGGATGAAGGCGCTCATCGCGATGAGTGCGCGGGTGAGGAAGGGCAAGTCGGCCCCGCGCGAGACAAAGACGCGGACGATGTCGGGCACGACATAGACCATCAGCAGCACCATCATGCCGAAGCTGACCGCCGCGAGCAGCGCGGGGTAAAGCAAGGCGAGCTGCAGCTTCTGGCCATTGGCGTGGCGGGTTTCCACGAACTCGGCCAGGTGGTTGAGGACGTGGGTGAGCTTGCCCGACTGCTCGCCCGCCGCGACCGAGGCGCGGTAGAAATCGGGAAAGGCGCGCGGATACTGGCCGAGCGCGGCAGCGAAGCTTCGGCCGTCGAGGATCGCGCCGCGCACATTGAGCAGCAGCGAATTGATCGCCGGCACTTCGGACTGGGTGGCGACCAGCCGGAGCGATTCCTCGATCGGGATGTCGGAACCGACCAATGTCGCGATCTGGCGCGTGATCGTTGCCAGCTGGCGCGCGTTCGGCCCGCGCCGTCCCAGGCCCGGCAGCCGGATCGCGCCGGCTGCAGGCCCGCGATCATTGGCGGGTTCGACCCGCAGCGGCAGCAGCGCCTGTTCACGCAGCAGCGCGCGCGCCGCGGCGGGCGACGAAGCTTCGATGATGCCCTTTTT
Source organism: Sphingomonas sp. CCH15-F11 (assembly GCF_001557005.1). Taxonomy (NCBI): domain Bacteria; kingdom Pseudomonadati; phylum Pseudomonadota; class Alphaproteobacteria; order Sphingomonadales; family Sphingomonadaceae; genus Sphingomonas; species Sphingomonas sp. CCH15-F11. The sequence continues at coordinate 12,542 of NZ_LSKG01000005.1, forward strand.
TTCCGCACCGCTCCGGTCGGCGGCACGCCAGGCATAGGCAGTCATGGGCCGCAATCCTCACCCGATGTCGACGCGCGCTTTAAGCACAGCCGCATGACGGGCGACAGCCCCGCCGACGGATAGTCGAAGCGACTATTTGCGATCGCGCGGCGGCGGACCAGTGTCGCGGCGACCTTGACCGTGTCGACGGAGGACATTGACGATGACCGCGATCAACAGCGTTTCCCCCGCGATTGCCGACCGCCCTTCGCTGCCGGCGGATCCGCTGCCGCTCGATCGACTGGGCCGCGTCGATACCGATGCAATCGGTCGCGAGATCACGGCGCTGGCAGCGCAGGACCCGGCCGCCGCGCTCGCCCGCTTCAATCAGGCGGCACCTGCCCTCACCCCGGTGCAAACCGGGGAGCTGATGCGCGAAACGATGATCGCCGACATCCCCCTGCCGTCGGTTCCCGAAATCCCGGGCATCCCGACGCTGCCGAGACTGCCCGGCCTGCCGCGCCTGCCCAGCGCCGCGGAGCTCGCGCGCATGGGAACCGACCAGCTGAAGCGATTGGCGGATGCGGTCAGCGAACGACTCGCCGCACTTCCGCACGGTGCCGCCGACGCGCTTGCCGATTCGATGCGGGGCGACCGGGCCCGCCCGCTCACGCCGGACGAGCGTAGCGCCGTTCGCGCCGCCTATGGCAACCGGGTCGACCTCGATAATGTGCGCATCGTCAATGGTGCGGGCTACTCCCCGGCCGCGCATGCGGCGTTCCGAATCGGCGGCAATCCGGCGATCACGATCGGCGACACGATTTACCTGGCACCGAGGTCCTATTCGTCCGACCTTGGTCAGCCCGGCGCGGAGCGTGAGCTGCTGCTTCACGAATTCGCCCATGTCGTACAGTATGAAGAGATGGGCTATGGTTCGTTCGGGGCGAAATATGCCAGCGACCTGGCTGCGCACGGGGGCGACCGCAACGCCGTCTACCGGTATGACGAGCGCCAGACGACCTTTGCGCAGGAGACGATCGAGGGTCAGGCCGAAATGGTCGGCGATTATGCCCGCGTGCGCGAATCCACCCGGCCGGAGGATCAGGCGAAAATCCGCGATCTTGAGCGGCGTCTGGAGGGCACGGGCATCTATGGCCTTTGAGCGTCGGCGAGGCGCCGTCCTCGCCGCGGCCGCGCTGATCGCGCTCGCGGGCTGCCAGCAGGGCGTGGAGATCGACGTCGATCAGCGCGGCGGCGAGGTTCGGCTCAACATCCGGCGCGCATCCGGCGACGACCCGCCCTGCATCGACAGCGTCAGCGTCTATCCCGCCGCCCCCGCCGACGCATTGCCGGTGTGGGACATCAGCCAGGATTCGCGCAGCACCGCCTGCGTGAACGTGTTTGTCTACGGCATGCCCCCCGCCGGCTTCGGCAGCGACGGGGCAGCTCCACTGCGCCCGGGCGCGCGATATCGGGTGAGGGTCGCCGGGATGGGCCTGTCCGGCGCGGTCGAGTTCGACTATCGCCCCGACCCGCGCTGATCCTCGGCGATCCGGCGGACAGGGGTGTCAGGCGTCCTCGCGCACGACGCGGGCAACTTCCTCGACCGTGGTCAGCCCGGCGCGCACCTTGGCGACGCCATCGTCGATCAGGCCGGGATTGCCGCCGGCGCGCGCCGCGCGCTCCAGCTCCGCCTCGCTCGCACCGTCATGGATCATCGCCTGGAATGCGTCCTCGACCGCGACGACCTCATAGACACCGGCGCGACCGCGATAGCCGTCGCCATGGCATGCATCGCATCCCACCGCGCGCCACACCGGCTCGCCGACGCGCAAACCCCCGCCGAGCAGCGCGACATCGCCCTCGCCCGCCGCATCCTGCCGCCGGCAATCGGTGCACAGCTTGCGCACGAGCCGCTGGGCGACCAGCCCGACCACCATCGGCGCGAGCAGATATCGTTCGACCCCCATGTCGATCAGCCGCGTGACCGATCCGACCGCCGAATTGGTGTGCAGCGTCGACAGCACGAAGTGCCCGGTCATCGCCGACCGCACCGCAACCTGCGCGGTTTCCTGGTCGCGGATTTCGCCGACCATGATGACGTCCGGATCCTGGCGCAGGATCGCGCGCAGGCCGCGGGCGAAGGTCATGTCGGTGCGCGGATTGACCTGGGTCTGCGCGATGCCCGGCAGCTCGTATTCGATCGGGTCCTCGACCGTCATCACGTTGCGCTTGCGGTCGTTGAGCCGGGTGAGCGCGGTATAGAGCGTCGTCGTCTTGCCCGATCCGGTCGGGCCGGTGACCAGCAACATGCCGTTGGGCCGCTCGAGCAGCCGGGTGAACACCGCGCGGTCGCGCTCGCTCATCCCCAGGCTGGCGAGGTCGAGCGTCATGCCGCCACGCTCCAGCAACCGCATCACCACTCGTTCGCCATGCTGGGTCGGGATGGTCGAGACGCGCGCGTCGACATCATGGCCGCCGATGCGCAGCGTGACGCGCCCATCCTGGGGGACGCGGCGTTCCGCGATGTCGAGCTTGGCCATCACCTTGATGCGGCTGACGAGCAGCGGCGCGAGCGCGCGCTGCGGCTCGACGATGTCGCGCAGCACCCCGTCGATGCGGAAGCGCACGACCAGCCGGCGTTCCTGCGTCTCGACATGGACATCGGACGCCCCTTCCTTGATCGCTTCCAGCAGGATCGCGTTGATGAGGCGAATGACGGGCGAATCGTCGCGCGTGTCGAGCAGGTCGTCGACCGATGCCGCGCTGTCGGCGAGCGCCGCCAGATCGACCTCGTCCATCTCGAACTCGGCCGCAGCCCCGGCGCGTTCGGCATAGGCCGCGCCCAGTGCCGCATCGAAGACGGCGGCGTCGACTTCCTCGAACCGCGCATCGGGCGCGATCCGCTGGACCTCGAGCAGCGCCTCGAGCGGCGCGTCGGCGCGATGACGGCATGCGAAGCCCGGTCCCCGATCGTCCGCGGACAGGACGACGCCATGGCGGCGCGCATAGGCGTAGGGCAGGCGCGCGGCGGCCGGCGCAGGCGCTTCGTCGGCGGCGGGCTCGGTCAGCGCGAGCGGATCGGCGGGCGTCATCGCGTGAACTCGATCGTCGCGGCGACATGGCCGCTTGTCGGCAGGCGCGTGATGTCGGCGCGGGCGATCCCGACCCCGCTCGACTGGCGCGCATCGGCCAGGAACGCGATCAGCGCGTCATAGCGCGCATCAGCGATCGTCGCGCGCGCGCCGCCGCCGCCGGCAGGAACGATCGCAGCACTGACGCCCGCGCGGCTGGCAGCCGCGGCGACCTGCGCCTCGATCGGCCCGTCGGCCTGGGGCTGCGGCGCGGTCACCAGCGTCCCCGCCGCGCGGATGCGGGCGTTCAGCGTCTCGAAGCCCCGAATATCCGCGATCGCATCGGCGCGCGCGGCCTGCAGCGGCTTCACCACGCCGTAGATCAGGACCGCCAGCCCCAGCAGCGTGGCGAGCACGCCAACGAGCACGCGCTCCCGCAACGATAGTCCCGCCCACCACAGCGACAGGCCCGACAGGCGTTCGCGCCACACGGCCATCACGCGCCCTCCGCCACGATGCGGACCAGGCCGTCGGGCCCTGCGGTCGCCTGTGCACGGACCCCGGCGGTGCGCAATGCCGCGTTGACCCGCTCGGCCAGCCCGGCCTCGCGCGCGTCGAGCTCGACGGTCAGCGTCGTCCCGGCAAAGCGCATCGCGCGCACCGAAAGCTCTGGCGCTACGGGCGCCAGCGCAGCCGACACCCGGCCGAGCAGGGGCAAGAACCGCTCACGCGCCTGCGGCACCGGCAACATCCGGGTCGCGTCGGTCGCGACATCCTCGCTGATGACCGCGCCCGGCGCCATCAACGCGACGAGCGCACGGGTATCGGCCTCGCGACGATCCGCGATCACGCGAAGCATCGCGGTATCCGCCACGGCGATCAGCGTGTGCGCGGCCACGCCCAGTCCGACGATCCAGCCCAGGCGGCGCCACTGACCGGTGCCGCCGATCCGGACCCGCCGGACATAGTTGCCCTGGCGCAGGTCGAGCGGCGGACGCTGCAGTCGCGCCGCCAGCGCATCCGCCTCACCCGCTGCCGGAACCGCGGGCGCCGCGTCCTGCATCGCGCCCGGCAGCGCGTCGCCCAGCCACAAAATCGCCGGCCGCCCCGCCCGATCCCAGGCAGCGGCGAGCAGGCCTGCATTGACCGCGAAGCCAGCCCCGTCGCCGGTGCGCACCCGCGCCCTGCCATCGGCCAGCGCGACCGTCCAGCCGCCGTCGGCCGCCTGCGGCAGCGCCAGCGCATCGGGGACCAGCGCCGCATGGTCGAGCCCCGCCGCTTCGAGGTCGGCGATCCAGGCCGCCATCACCGCATGCCTGACCACCCCAACCAGATAGCGTTGGTCGCCGATCGGTGCCCCCAGCGCCAGGTGGACGCTGTCGACGGGATCGGCGATCTGGTCCTCGACCGCAAAGGGCAGCGCCTCCAGCCGGCGGGCGCGGCTGCGCAGCGGCAGGTCGACCGCGATCACGCGGACCTGCTCGCTCGGCACCAGCACGGTTGCGGGGCCATCGGGATCGACTATGCTCGGCTGCCCGTCCGCCAGCGTCCACACGCCGTCGGCCGGGCCGGCTGCGCGCTCGTGTCGAACGGTGGTCATCGCCGCCGCGGGAAGCCCGGCTGTAACATTGCTTTCATTCATCGAACGCATGGGACGGGGATGCACATAGTTTTGAGACAATTCGACGACATGTTGGTCGATGACACCGTGGCACCCGGCACGGGCGACGGCAAGCGTCCCGCGCACATGCGCAGCGGCGAGGCCGGGCTGACGCTGGTCGAGATCATCGTCGTGCTGGCGATCATCGCGCTCGTGGCGGCATTGATCGTCCCCAACGTGATCGGCCGCCCCGATCAGGCGCGCGTCACCACCGCGACGACGGACATCGCGAGCATCTCGGGCGCGCTCAAGCTCTATCGGCTTGACAACGGCACCTATCCGACGACGTCGCAGGGGCTGAAGGCGCTCGCGGTCCGGCCGGCGACGCCACCGGTGCCGGCAAGCTTTCCCGAGGGCGGCTATCTGTCCCAGACCCCGGTCGATCCGTGGGGCAATCCCTATGCCTACGAATCCAACGGCACGACCTTTTCGCTCATCTCGCTCGGGCGGGATGGCAAGCCGGGCGGCGAAGGACTGGATGCGGACATCGGCGGCGCGCGGAACTGATCGCCGATGCGGGTACGCCACGCCGAAGCCGGGTTGACCCTGATCGAGATGATGATCGTGCTGGCGATCATCGGGGTGATGGCGGGCGCGGTGACGCTGGGCATCGGGGCGGCGACCCGCGCGCCGAATGTCGAGACGGAGGCGCGCCGACTGGCAGGGCGAATCCAGGCGGCCGCGGACGACGCGATGCTGGGCGATCGGATGGTCGCGTTCACCGCCGCCAAGGACGGCTACGGCTTCGCGATCAACAGCGGCAACGGCTGGGTGCAGCGGACCGACGGTGCGCTCGCCTTTCACCAATTGCCGGACGGGATCGTCGTCACGCTGGACCAGCCCCCGCCGATCATCCTGGGCATCGACGGCGGCCGCGCGCAGCTGTCCGCCACGATCGCCAGCGGCGCCCAGCGGTGGCGCGTGACCTATGACGGCCTGACCGCCACCGCACGGCCGGCGACCGGGCGATGAGACCGCGTCGCGCGTCGGAGGCACCGGAGGCGGGATTCTCGCTGATCGAGGCGCTCGTCGCGCTGGCGATCCTGGCGATCGCCACGGTCGGCCTGGTGCGCACCGTCGAAACGCATATCGATTCCACCCGCGCGCTGGAAAGGCGGGCAACGGCGATGTGGGTGGCGGAGAATCGGCTGGCGGAGCTCGAGCTCGGCCTGCCGGAAGCGAATACCGGGGAAGTCGACCTGCTCGGCCAGCCGTGGCGCGTCACGGTCGATCGCCGCCGCACTGGCGACCCCGAGGTGGATCGGGTGCGGATCGAGGTTTTCGCGCGCGGGGAGAAATCTTCGCTTGCCGTGCTCGACGGCTTTGTCGCAGGTGCGGCCTCGTGACCGGGTTTCCGCTCTCCTCGCGCCAGATTCGCACTACGCTCGACATCCTGACGGCGCTGATGGTGATTTCGGTGGCCGTCGCGCTGGCCGGACTGACCTGGCGGATTGCCGGCCATGCCGGCACCGGCGCAATCACCGTGCCGGGCGGTCGGGGTGCGGTCAGCGCGCCCGTCGATCCCGGCCCGATCCTGGCGCTCGCGCCGTTCGGCACCGCCGCCACCGTCGCCGAAGCGGGCCAGCCGACGGGCATTGCGGCGGTGCTGAAGGGCGTGATCGCCGCGCAGTCGCCGGACCTCGCCGCGGCGTTCATCGAGGTCGGCGGCCAGCCCGCGCGCCCCTTTCGCGTCGGTGAAGGGCTGGAAGGCGCCACGATCACCGGGATCCTGCGCGACCGCGTGCTGATCGACAATGCCGGTCGGGCCGAGTTTCTTGCCTTCCCGAACCTGACCCCGGGCGCGTCCGGCCCGGCCGCGGGCACCGCCGCGACCGCGCCCGCTGCGCCGACCGCCGCCCCCGCGCCGACGCGGCCGGGCGGCGCGCCGGGACCCGTCCCGGCCTCGGCTTCTGTCATGCAGGCAATGAAACGCCTCGACGCGCGCCCCGTCGCCAACGGGTTCGCCGTGGGCAGCGCCGCGCCGCCGGGGATGCGGCCCGGCGACGTGATCCAGTCGATCAACGGCGCATCGCTCAGCAGCCCCGCAGCTGCCGAATCCGCGCTTGCCGCCGCGGTCGAATCGGGGCAGGCGCAGGTCAACATCCTGCGCGACGGCAAACAGATTACGATCACGATCCCTCTGGAATAGAGTTGCACCCGTGCGCCAACCCATCCGCTCCGCCATCGCCGCCCTGACGTTGAGCGCCGTCGCGCTCCAGCCGGTGCTGGCGCAGACCGCCGCCGAGCCGCGCGACATTGTCGTCAACATGCGCGGGGTCGAAATCGCCGATGTCGCCGACCAGATTTCGCGCATCACCGGCCGCACGCTGATCCTCGACCCCAATGTGAAGGGGCTCGTGACGGTGACGTCCGCCGATCCGCTGACGGCGACGGGAGCGTGGGAATTGTTCCTGTCGGTGCTGCGCGCCAATGGCTTTGCCGCGGTGCGATCCGGCCGGGCGTGGCGCATCGTGCCCCAGGCGAACGCGATTCGCGACGGCGGGGTCCCGTCGCGGTCGAGCGGCGGCCAGGAACTGGTCACCCGCATGATTCGCCTGGCGAACGTGTCGTCTGCCGACGCGGCGCGGGTCGTCCGTCCGCTCGTGGCGAGCTTTGGCAGCGTCGAGCCGCTGACCAGCCCCAATGCGATCGTCGTGACGGACTATGCCGACAATGTGCGCCGCGTCGAGCAGGTCGCACGCTCGCTCGACGGCGGCGGCGGGTCGACCTTTACCACCATCCTGTTGAAGAACGGCGATGCGGCGCAGGTCGCCGAGTCGCTGCAGGGGGTACTGGGCGAAGGCAACGGCGCGGGCACGACGCGCATCGCCGCGGACGCGCGCAGCAACACGGTCATCGTCCGCGGGACACCGTCAGCGGTGGCCGAAGCGCGGCGCATCGCCCAGGTGCTCGACGCGCCCGGCGGCGCGACGCCGCGAACGCGCCTGTTCCGGCTGAACTATGCAGATGCCGAATCGGTGACCGAAATCCTGCGCGGCGTGTTGGGGATCGACGCGGAAGCGACCAACCCCGTCGCGCGCAGCCTTCAGGGCGGTGCCGGACGCGTCAACCGGCCGTCGGCGGCGGTATCCAACTTGATCGCGCGCAATTCGGCGGCGCAGGCCGCACTGGGCGACGCGGTCGGCGACGGCGAGGGCGGGTCGCAGGGGGGATCGGTGACGCTCCCGTCCGAAAGCGGCGGCGGGCGCGCGGCGACGCCGGCCGGCTTTTCCACCCCCAGTCTGACGGTCCAGCCCGCGCCCGAGATCAACGGCATCGTCGTCCGCGGCACGCCGGCCGCCATCGCATCGGTCGAGGGGATCATCGCCGACCTGGACGTGCGCCGGCCGCAGGTGCTGATCGAGGCGGCGATCGCGGAAATCACCGGCGACGATGCCGAACAGCTCGCGATCCAGCTCGGCACCAGCGGCGCGGTACTCGATCAGGTCGAGGGGGCGGCGACGTCGTTCAGCAACACCGGCTCGCCCTCGCTCGGCGGCATCCTGACCGCGCTGGGCGTGCCGGCGGGCGCGCTGCTGGGCAGCGGGCTGACCGGGAACGTCGCGTTCGGCAATGATTTCTCCATTCTCGTCCAGGCGCTCGGCACTTCGGAAAAGGCCAATTTGCTCTCGACGCCCCAGATCATGGCGCTCGACAACGAAGTCGGCGAGATCACCGTCGGCCAGGAAGTGCCCTTCGTCACCGGATCGATCCTGACCGAGGGGGCGAACGTCAACCCGTTCACGACCATCGAACGGCGCGATGTCGGGATCAAGCTGCGCATCCTGCCGCGCGTCAACGCCGGCGATACGATCCAGCTCGAGGTCGCACAGGAGGCGTCGTCGATCGCGCCCGTCCAGGTGCAGAACGCGACCGACCTGATCACCAACCGGCGCTCGATCACGACCAAGGTGCTCGCCGACAACGGATCGACGATCGTGCTCGGCGGTCTGATCTCCGACGATGAGCGGTCGTCGCGCAGTCAGGTGCCGGTGCTGGGGGACATCCCGCTGTTGGGCGAGCTGTTCAAGGCGCGGCGCGAGTCGCGGACCAAGCGGTCGCTGTTCATCTTCCTGAAGCCGACGATCATTCGCGACGGCGCGGATGCGACCACCGCCGCACAGAGCCGCTATGATCGCCTGCGCCGCGACGAAGCCGAACTGACCAAGCGCGAAAGCCTGCTGATCCGGCGCAAGGCACCCCGGCTGACGCTGGAAATCGACGGCATCTACTGATCGACGGCGGGATCGCCGGGCAGCGGCACGCGCGCGCGCCGGCCCGCCCGTTCGAAATAGGCGGCGTCGATCGTCAGCGACACGAGCCGCCACCCGTCGATTGACTCCCCCACCGCGAGCGCGCGCGCGGCACCCGTCCCGCCGGCTTCGCGCACCAGTGCCACCGCGTCGCGATCGATTCGACCAACCACGCCGACCAGCGCGGGCGCATCGGCGGGGACCCCGTCGCCGCTGACGGATCGATCGGGCGCGAACAGGGGTCGGCTGAACAGGCGGGGCGTCGCTTCAGCCGCCATGGGGACGATACGGATCGGTGGGGCGGGCGCCCTGTGGCGAGCCGGCGCGGCCCCGCCCCGCCCCGCCAGCGCGAGGACCAGCATGGGGACGACGATCGCCGCCAGTGCAGCCGCCGGAAGGGCCAGAGGCTGATCGCGTTTCATCGCCATGGCGCGACCAGCACCGCGTCAAGGGTCAGCCGACCGTCCGCATCGGCAGCGAGCCGCCACGCGCGAAACCGCGTGACCGGGCGGTCGCGCTCCAACTCGCCGACCAGCGCGAGGACCGCCTTCTCTGATCCGGAAAGCCGCACGCGGATTGCCGTCAACCCCGGTGCGTCCTGGCCCGTCGCGACGTCCAGCCGTTCGACCAGCACTCCGCCCGCCCGCGCGCGGCGGCGCGTTTCGTCCGCCAGCATCCCCTGCGCCGCCTTGCGGCCAGCCACGACCCGCGCGCGGCCGGGTTCGACCAGCGGTGTGGAGCGCGGCGGGCCAGCCGCAAGCTCTGCGGCAAGCACCGCGCGCTCTGCACGCACCGTGGCGAGCGCGTTCACCGCGCGCACGGCGGGGAAGCTCGCAAGCAGTCCGGCGACGGCAATGCCCCATACGAGACCCCTCATCGCGATCTGAACCGCACGATGAGCGCGCCGTCGCCACGTCGCTCCGCCACGGTGCGCAGCGGCGGAATGCCCGGTACGGCGCGCAGCCGCGTGCGCAGCCGCGCCGGGTCGGCCGTCAGCACATCGACCGCCAGCATGCCATCGGCAGCGCGCTCGACCGACACGAGGCGGTCGGCATCGTCGAGCGCGCTGCCCAGACGATCAACTTGCTGGACCGCGTGCGGCGCGGCGACCCACTTTGCCAGGTTGCGTCGCGTGCGCGCCTCCCCCGCGCGGGCCAGCCGCATCGGCGCGGCCCGCCGCGCCATCGCGGCCACATCCGCCCGCGCGCCCCGCGTCAGCCATTCGGCACCGATCCACGAACTGAACGGGATCGACGCAAGCAGCAGCGCGATCATCGCTGCGTGCCGATGCGCTGGCGCGCGTGGTGCGGTCGCGCCCGTTCGCCGCCACGGTCGCCCACGAAGACGCGCGCCCAACTGGTCGAACAATGATCGCGGCGCGCCGTCCGTCATCCCGACGTCGCCTAGCCCCTGCCCCCGTGAACACAAGGCGTTTGTCGCCCGCGGGCCAGGCTGTCATGCGAATGTTTTATTTGGTTCACCGTTCTGTCGCTTCACCAACATCATAGTGTCGCAAGATTAGACCAATTCCGGCGTCGGCGCCGCCGCATTCCCGGCTGGCGCGATTCTCGCTTTTGGGGGACACGCCATGCTCGACACGCCCGACAACAGCCTTGCCTATAGCGACGGCGATATCGACACCAACCCCAGCCTGCGCGAAACGCTGAACGATCTGGTCGCCCGGCGCTATTCGCGCCGCGACACGATGCGCAGCGGCACGTCGGCCGCCGCGATCGCGGTGTTCGGCGGCTCGCTGCTCGCGGCGTGCGACGATGACGGCAGCACGGCGAATGCGGAAGCGTTGAGCGTCAGCGCGGGCACGCAGGGCACCGCATCGGCCGGTCGTGTTGTCACGCTGACCGGATCGGCGACCGGCGGCACCGTCACCGGACAGAGCTTTACCCAGGTGTCGGGTCCGACCGTCTCGCTGGCCAATCCGAACAGCAGCAGCGCGACCTTCATCGCGCCGGCGGTAGCGACCAGCACGCCGCTGACCTTCCGCTACACCGCCACCAACACCAACGGCGTCGCGTTCCAGGCGGATACGACCGTCAATGTCGCGCCGCCGTCGCTCGGCTTCCAGTCGGTCGCGCGCAATCGCAACGACGTCGTCACGGTGCCGGCCGGCTATTCGGTGAGCGTGCTCTATCGCATGGGCGATCCGATCGCGGCGGGCGTTCCCGCCTATCGCAACGACGGCACCGACACCAACTTCGCGCAGCGCGCCGGCGATCACGGCGACGCGCTTTATTATTATGGCCTGGCCGCGACCGGCACCGCGCGCGACGACAACAACAGCACACGCGGCCTGCTGGTGATGAACCACGAAAACATCACCGAGCAATATCTGCACGCCAATGGTCCGACCACGCTGGCGGGCGGGGCGCGCCCCGAATCCGAAGCGACGATCGAGATCGACCTGCACGGGCTGAGCATCGTCGAGGTCGTGCGTGGCACCGACGGCCGCTGGAGCTATGTCCAGGCGAGCCCGCTCAACCGGCGCATCACGCCCAACACGCCGATGGCATTCAACGGTCCCGTGCGCGGCAACGCGCTGATCCAGACCGTCTTCTCGCCCACTGGCGTCGCGGGTCGCGGCACGATCAACAACTGCGCCAATGGCTATACGCCGTGGGGCACCAACATCACCTGCGAGGAAAACTGGGCGGGTTATTTCCGTCGCCCGGCTGCCGCCGACAATCCCCGCCGCACCGCGCGCGAAGTGACCGCGCTGACCCGCTACGGGGTGACGAGCACGACCGGCAATTACGGCTGGGCGTCGGTCACGCCCGCCGATCCCGCCAACACCAATTTCCGCAAATGGGACGCGCAGGCGACGGGCGCCAGCGCCACCGCCGACTATCGCAACGAGCCCAATCAATATGGCTGGTGCGTTGAGGTCGATCCCTATGACCCGACCTCCACGCCGCGCAAGCGCACGGCGCTGGGCCGCATGAACCATGAAGGTGCCTGGCCGTCGCGCTTCGTCGCGGGCGTTCGCCCGGCCTGGTACATGGGCGACGATGCCCAGAACGAATATGTCTACAAGTTCGTGTCGGCGACGCCCTGGGCCGCCGCCGATGCCCAGGCGGCCAACCGGCTCGCGATCGGCGACCGGTATCTCGACAACGGCACGCTCTATGTCGCGGTGTTCAATGCGGACGGCACGGGCGCGTGGCGTCCGCTGGTGTTCGGCCAGGGCCCGCTGACTGCCAGCAATCCGACCTATGCGTTCGCCGACCAGGCCGACGTGCTGACGCACGCGCGTCTGGCCGCCGATGCGCTGGGCGCGACGCCGATGGACCGCCCGGAATGGACCGCGGTCAATCCGGCCACCGGCGAAATGTACCTGACGCTGACCAACAACGCCAATCGCCGCGTCCCCGGCGACACGGTGACGTCGAGCCAGCGGCTGGTCGATGCGGCCAACCCGCGCGTCTATGTCGATCCGCCCAGCACGTCGCGCGGCAACCGCAACGGCCACATCCTGCGCCTGCGCGAAACCGGCAACACGTCGGAAGCGCTCACCTTCACCTGGGATATCTATGCCTTTGGTGCGGGGTCGGATCTCGACGCGACCAACATCAACTTGTCGGGCCTGGATGCGACTAATGACTTCTCCAGCCCCGACGGGCTGTGGTTCGGTCGCCCGACCAATCCGTCGGGCCAGGTGATGCCGCTGCTGTGGGTGCAGACCGATGACGGCGCCTTCACCGACGTCACCAACAACCAGATGCTGGTCGGCATTCCCGGCACGGTCGGCGACGGCGGCAGCCGCACGGTGACCAACACCGCAGCGAACGGCACCTCCTCGACCGTGACAACGCTGATCGGTCGTACGCCCGGCACGACGCTGCGCCGCTTCCTGGTCGGGCCCGTCGGCTGCGAGATCACCGGGGTGGATTCGACCCCCGACGGCCGCACCCTGTTCGTCAACATCCAGCATCCCGGCGAAGGCGGCAGCGTCGCCAACATCACCAGCAACTGGCCGGCGAGCCAGACCGGCCCGGCGGCCGGCAGCCGCCCGCGTTCGGCGACGGTGGTGATCACCAAGGACGATGGCGGCGTCGTCGGTTACTGACCCGACGTCGGCATCACAAAATCGGGGGCATGACAAAATCGGGCGACGTCGGCCAGGCCGGCGTCGCCCGATTTGCATTCACCAAACGGCCGTAAGCGATCAGCTTTCGGGTGCGCCCGCGGCCGGCGCGTCGCCGGCGGCGGCGGCACTCACCACGTTTGCGCTGCCGTCCGGGTTGATCTGGATGACATGGCTCGCGCCGTCCTGACAGGTGGCGCGCCAGACGCCGGGGCTGTCGCTGCCGATCGGCACGGTCGCGGTCACGCCCTGGCACGCTATCCCGGCATCGCGGATCGCGCGGATCATCACGCCGTTGCGCTGACCCTCGTTCAGCTTCGCCACTTCGGCCTGATAGTTGAGCGTGGTTTCGGTCATGTCGTTGCGAGCGACGTCGGGCGAAGACTCGCATCCGGCGATCAGGAGCATCGGTGCCATCCAATATCCGCGCATTGCATCCTCCGTTGCAGCGAAACTCAGGGTCGATACGCGCGCAGGAATAGCGCGGTTCCATGCCGGACGCGCGCCTCGATTTCGGCCTTGCTCATCCGGTCGCGCACCCCGAACTTCAATTCGACATCGGCAAAGCCCTTCCACAGCGCCATCAGGTCCTCTGCCGCGCGCGCGGCATCGTCGATTTCCACGAGCCCCGCCTCCCTTGCCTTGCGCAGCACACTCGCCAGTCGCTCGCGACACTGGCCGGGGCCCGCGTCGAAAAAGCGCGATGCCAGCGTGGGGAGATGCGCGATTTCCTGCGGCAGCATCCGGTCGAGCGCGACATGCGCGGAGTCGAACAGAAAGCCCAGGAGATTGCGGCCAAAGGCGTTGAGCAGCCCTTCAAAGTCGCCCTTGCGCGGGGTGTCGGCCAGGATCGCGGCCTCGATCTCGTCGGTGCGCGCCTTGACGACATGTTCGAACAGCGTCTCCTTGTCGGTGAAGCGATTGTAGATCGTGACCTTCGACACCCCGGCGCGGGCGGCGATATGTTCGATCGTCGCGGCGTTGAAGCCGCGTTCGAGAAACGTCGCCAGCGCGGCGGCGATGATTGCATGATGCTTGGCCGGATCGCGCGGCCGTCCCGCCCCGCTTCGTTTCCCCTCGCCCGGCTTGTCGACTACTGCGGCCATTGCCTCGGATCATGCTCCGTTTTCGTTTCGAAAAAAACAATACGTTGACGTTCACTAATTGTGGGGTATGTGAACGCGAGCGTACAGCTTTGAGTCGCTATACGCGCGAACGGGGAAAAAGTCGCCATGATCTGGATCGCGATCCGGATGCTCACGGGGGACCGGGTCAAGTTCATTGGCCTGGTGTTCGGCGTCGCCTTCTCGACGCTGCTGATCACCCAGCAATTGACGATCTTCGTCAACCTGCTGCTGCGCGGCGCGGCGGCGGTGCATGAGGTGTCGACCGCGAACATCTGGGTGATGGACCCGGCCGGGCGGACGCCCGACGTCACGTTGCCGATGCCATCTACCGACCTGCAGCGCGTGCGCGGCGTGCGCGGGGTCGCCTGGGCCACGCCGATGATCCGCTCCGGGGCCAATGTGCGCACGCCCGAAGGCGATCTGGAGCCCGTGTCGGTGATCGGCGTCGACGATTCGACGCTGGTCGGCCTGCCGCGCACGATGCTGCGCGGCACGCGCGAATCGCTGTTCGAGCCCGATGCCGTGTTCATCGACGGGGTTGGCGGGCGCAAGCTTTTCGCGTCGGACGAGGCCGCGATGAACGTCCGGCTCGAGCTGAACGATCAGCGCGCGGTGGTCCGGGGCATCGTTGATGCCAACCCGGCCTTCACCTCGACCGTCATCCTCTACACCCGCTATTCCAATGCGCTGAATTTCCTGCCCGGCACGCGCAACCGGCTGTCGTTCGTGCTGGTGCGCGCCGTCAATGGCGAAGCACCCGCCACCGTCGCCGCGCGCATCCAGCGCGAAACCGGGTTGCGCGCCCGCACGTCCGACCAGTTCGCCCGCGACGGCATCGATTACATCATCCAGAACACCGGCATTCCGATCAATTTCGGCATCACCGTCGCGCTTGGCGTCATCGTCGGCATCGCCATCGTCGGCCTGACCTTCAGCCTGTTCATCCGCGACAACATCAAGCAGTTCGGCGCGCTGAAGGCGATCGGGGTGACCAACGGCAAGATCCGGCTGATGGTCGCCGCGCAGTCGGCGCTGGTCGCGCTGATCGGCTATGGGCTGGGCCTGATCATGGCGGTAATGTTCGTCGTCTCCGGCGCGACCAATTCAGACACGTTCAAGGGCTTTTACACCCCCTATCAGATCCCCTTGATCGCCGCGGGCACGGTGGTGGTGATGATCCTGCTCACCGGCTTCCTGGCGCTGCGCCAGGTGTTGAAGACCGAACCGGCGGAGGTGTTCCGGTGAGCGCGGACATTGCCATTCGCGTCGAGCACGTCGCCAAGGATTTCCCGGTCGGCGACGACAGGATTCGGGTGCTGCACGACATCAGCGTCGACGTGAAGTCGGGCGAGCTGACCTATCTGGTCGGCGAATCCGGATCGGGCAAGACGACGCTGATCTCGATCATCGCGGGCATCCTCTATCCGACCGAGGGGCAGGTGAACGTGTTCGGCACCGACATCTATCGGCTGACCGACACGCAGCTGGTCAAGTTCCGGCTGAGCACGATCGGCTTCATCTTTCAGCAGTACAACCTGATTCCGTCGATCAGCGCCGCCGCCAATGCCGCCGTCCCGCTGATCGCCTCCGGCGTACCGCGCAAGGAGGCGATCGAGCGCGCGCGCGACCTGCTCGACAAGCTCAACATCGGCAACCAGGCCGACAAGCTGCCGCGCCAGCTGTCGGGGGGCCAGCAACAGCGCGTCGCGATCGGCCGCGCGCTCATCCATTCGCCGCGCCTCGTCGTCTGCGACGAGCCGACCGCGGCGCTCGATGCGCGTTCGGGCCGCCGCGTCATGGACCTGCTGCGCGAGGTTGCGCTGGCCCAGGACCGCGCGGTCATCATCGTCACCCACGACAACCGCGTCTTCGATCTCGCCGACCGCATCCTGGCGATGGAGGACGGCCGCATCACCCATGACGGCAAGGAAATGCCGAAGGATCACGGATAAGACCATGGCAAAACTCAGCTTTTCGCGTCAAATCCTGCCCGTCGTCGCGATCGTCGGCATCATCGTCGCCGCGATCCTGGTGGCACGCAGCCAGCCCGATCGCGGCATGACCCAGCCGGTCGAGACCCCGGCCCAGGCCCCTGCCACCCAGCGCGGCGGCAGCGTGGCGGGCTCGGGCGTCGTCGAACCGTCAAGCGAGCTGATCGAAGTGGGGGCCTTCATCCCCGGCGTGGTCGACCGGGTCTATGTCCAGGCCGGCGATCAGGTCGCGGCGGGTCAGCCGCTTTTCTCGATCGACAGCCGCGACGCCCGTGCCGCGGTGAACGAGGCGGAAGCGCGCCTCGAGCGCCTGCGCCGCAGCGTCGGGGCAGCGCGCACGACGCTGAACGTCGCGCGCCGCCAGCTCGCGCTCTACAGCTCCGTCACCGACGAACGCGCGGTGTCGCGCCAGGAGGTCATCGATCGTCAGGGCGTGGTCGAGGACGCGGAGGCGCGGCTCGCCGTGGCGCTCGCCGAAGTGCGCGAGGCGGAGGCGCAGCTCGAGTCCGCGCGCGTCACGCTCGCGCGGCTGACCGTCCGGGCGCCGCGCGCAGCCGAGGTGCTGCAGGTCCGCACGCGCGAAGGGCAATATGCGACCGCCGGGCCGGCGCCGGGCAATTCGGCCGAGCCGCTGATGACGCTGGGGGTTACCCGCCCGTTGCACGTCCGCGTCGACATCGACGAGAATGAGATCGACAAGGTCGCGCTCGAACGCGGCGCGATCATCAGCCCGCGCGGCAACGCCACGAGCCGCATCCAGGCCAGCTTCGTGCGTGCCGAGCCGCTGGTCATTCCCAAGCGGTCGCTGACCAACGCATCGACCGAGCGGGTCGACATCCGCGTGCTCCAGCTGATCTATGCGCTGCCGGCCGAGGGGCATCAGCTGTTCGTCGGGCAGCAGGTCGACGCGTTCGTCCCCGCGCGCCGGGCGAGTGCCGCGAAATGAGCCGCCGGCACCTGTTGAGCGGCCTCTCCGCGACCGCGCTGGCGCTCGCCGCCTGCGCCCCGGTCGAACGGCCGCCGGCGCCCAGCAGCATTGCCCTGCCCGATGCCTTCGCGCTGCTCGATCGCCAGGCCAGCGCGAGCGGCACGCTGCCCGATCTGCTGCCCAGCCAGGACCCGGCCTTTATCGCGCTGAATGCTCGCGCGATGGCGGACGCGCCGGAGCTGGCGATCGCGGTGGCGCGGATCGATGCCGCCCGCGCGGGGCTGCGCGGCGCGGGCGCGGAACGCTTGCCCAACATCACGGCTGGCGGCGATGGATCGCGGCGGCGAATCAGCGCCGCTCAGTTCGCCGGCCTGCCCGACGGCATCGAGATCCAGCGCTATGTCAGCAATTTCAGCGCGTCCGCCGATGCCAGCTGGGACATCGACCTGTTCGGGCGACTGCGCGCCGGACAGCGCGCGGCCGCCGCGCGGCTCGACGCGGCAACGGCGGATGCCGCGGCGGTGCGGCTCGCGCTCGCCACCGATATTGCCCGCGCGGTGCTCGATTATCGCGATCTCGCCGGGCGCACGGCGCTGGTCCGCGACGATCTGGCGAGTGCGGATGCGCTGGCGGAAGTGACGGGCGTGCGCGCCCGGGCGGGCATCGTCCCCGGATTCGACCTGGTTCGCGCCCAGTCGCTCGCCGCCGAAGCGCAATCGCGGCTCGACGCGATCGCGGGCGAGCGTGCCGCGATCATCGGCCGATTGGTCACGCTGACCGGCGCGCCCGCCGATACGGTGCTGGCGGCGCTTGAGCCGGCGCAGCCGGTGCCGGCGATCACCCCCGGCCTGCCGACGCTCGAAGTGCCGTCCGTCCTCTTGCGTCGCCGTCCCGACGTCGCGGCAGCCGAACGCCGCCTCGCCGCTGCCGATGCCGATATCGCAGCCGCCGCGGCCGAGCGCTTCCCGACGTTCAGCATCACCGGCAGCATCGGCCTGCTCGCGCTGGCGTTCGGCGACCTGTTCAGCGAGGAGGCGATCACCGGCTCGCTCGGCGGGTCGATCGCTGGGCCGCTGCTCGATTTCGGCCGCATCGGCGCGCGGATCGACCAGCGCGAGGCGGAAGCGCGCGAAGCGTTCGCCACCTATCGCCGCGCGCTCTTCACCGCGCTGGGCGAAACCGAAGCCGCGCTCGGCGCGCTCGACGCAGCCGCGAAACGGGCGGGCGCCCTGTCGCGCCAGGCCGAACTCGACCGTGACGCCGCGCAGCTGGCACGCGAACGCTATCGCCGCGGCCTCGATACCTTCCTCACCGTCCTCGACGCCGAACGCACCAGCTACGCCTCGCGCCAGTCGGCGATCACCGCCCAGGCGGAAGTCGCGCGCGCACGGGTGGCGCTGTATCGGGCGGTTGGCGGCGAGGGATGAGGGGGCGGTTGCGCACGTCCTTCGATACGCCGCTTCGACAAGCTCAGCGGCTACTCAGGATGAGCGGTGTTGGGCTTATGGTGGAAAGATTTTCCAGACCGCTCATCCTGAACAGCGACTGAGCCCTTTGACGCCGCCTGCGGCGTCGCTCAGGATATACTTCGGCTTTGCCGAAGCCGAAGGCGTGTATCGAAGGACATTCTCGGCACCCCCCTCCCCAACCCCCACGAACCGCGCTATAGAACACAGCGTGAACGAAGCGCCGATCCGCAAGATCATCCATGTCGACATGGACGCCTTCTTCGCGTCGGTCGAACAGCGTGACGATCCCGCGTTGCGCGGCCTGCCGGTCGCGGTGGGTGGCGGCACGCGCGGGGTGGTCGCGGCGGCCAGTTACGAGGCGCGGCGCTTTGGCGTGCGCTCGGCCATGCCGTCGGTCACCGCGCGGCGGCTGTGCCCGGACCTGATCTTCGTCAAGCAGCGCTTCGACGCCTATCGCGCAGTCAGCGAACAGATCCGCGCGATCTTCCTCGACTATACCCCGCATGTCGAACCGCTGAGCCTCGACGAAGCCTATCTGGACGTGACCCACGACCTGAAGGGTATCGGGCTTGCCACCCCGATCGCGCGTGAAATCCGGGCCCGCATCCGCGCCGACACCGGGCTGACCGCGTCCGCCGGCGTCTCCTACAACAAGTTTCTCGCCAAGCTGGCATCCGACCAGAACAAGCCCGACGGGCTGTGCGTGATCACACCCGACCGCGCGCTCGATTTCGTCGCGGGGTTGCCGGTCAAACGCTTTCACGGCGTCGGCCCGAAGACGGCGGAGCGCATGGCGCGGCTGGGCATCCACACCGGGCTCGACCTGCGCGGGGTGGAGATGAGCTTTCTCGAACGGCATTTCGGCAGCAGCGCGCGCTACTACCATGATCTCGCGCGCGGCATCTGTCACCGCCAGGTGCGCGCCGACCGCGAACGCAAGTCGATCGGCGCGGAGGACACCTTCGCCACCGACCTGTCCGACCCCCGCGCGCTCGGCGAAGAGCTCGACCGCATCGGCGCAACGGTATGGCGACGGATCGCGGGCAAGGACGATGTCGCCGGCCGCACCGTCACGCTGAAGGTCAAATATCAGGATTTCCGCATCATCACGCGTGCCCGCTCGCTCGACCGGCCGGTGCGAGACGAAGCCGAGTTCGTGGCGGTCGGCCGTGACCTGCTGGCCAGCGTGTTGCCGGTGCCGAAGCCGGTGCGGCTGCTGGGGCTGACGCTGTCCAACCTGTCTCGGGGCGAGGTGGCGGCCGACCCGATCGCGCCGGAATTGCCGTTAATGTAATGTTTCTCGACTTCGCTCGAAACGAACGGAAACGCGGAGAAGCGTGAAAATGAATCCGTTCGTTTCGAGCGAAGTCGAGAAACGTGCTCCCTACCTCGCCCCACACCCGGCCGGCCGCGGGCGCAGCAACGCCCTGCCCGCCCGCGCGCCGGTCGCCTGGTCACGCGCCAGGGCCAGCACACCGTTGACGAACAGCGCGTCGACGCCGACCGCCGGCACACGCGGATTCACATAGTCGGCGCGCGGCGCGTAGCGATCGGGGTCGATCACGGCGACGTCGGCGAAATAGCCGGGGCGCAGATAGCCGCGTTCGGCGATGCGATAGATGTCGGCGACCGCGCCGCTCGACCGGCGGATCATGGTGGCCAGATCAATCACGCCCCGCTTGCGGACATATTCGGCATAGAGCCGCGGATAGGTCGCGTATTGGCGCGGATGGCCGTTCGACCCGTCCGATCCGCTGACCACCCAGGGCTGACGCATGATCAGGTCGATATCGGCGTCGATCATGTTGAACGACGCGACGCCGGTACCCGCCGCGCGATCGCCGTCGGCACTGGCCACGCGCAGGATCCGGATCGCGGCATCGATCGGGTCGACGCGCCACTGCGTCGCCATCTGCTCCAGCGTCTGCCCGGTCCATGGATGCCCGGCGCTGGTCAGCAACAAGCTGGCGGCCCCGCCGCGCCGGCGCAGATTCTCAGCCATCTCCGCCTTGATCCGCGCCAACGTCGCCGGCGCATCGAACCGGGCGATCATTGCGCGATAGCCCCCATCGACCGCCCAGCGCGGCACGAGCGCAGCGTCGAGGCTGGAGCCCGATGCATTCCACGGATACTGATCCGCCGTCACGTCGATGCCGCTGCGCCGTGCCGCCTCGATCTCCGCGATCAGTTGCGGCGCCTGGCCATGCACGTCGACGCCCAGCGCCTTCAGGTGCGCGAAATGCACCGGCAGCCCGGCCTCGCGGCCGATACGGATCGCCTCGCGCACCGATGCGATCAGGCCGACGGTGTAGCTCGATTCATCGCGCTGATGGGTGTCATAAAGGCCGCCGCGCGACGCGGCTTCGCGGGCAAGCGCGATGACTTCATCGGTCGCCGCAAAGCTTTGCGGCGCATAGAACAGCCCGGTCGAGAAGCCGAGCGCACCCTGGCACATCGCGGCAGCGACCAACGCGCGCTCCTCCGCCAGTTCGGCGGGCGTCGGCGCGCGATCGACTTGGCCCAGCACCTGCGCGCGCACCGCGCCGAAGCCGACGAACGCAGCGACGTTGGTGCCGACCCCTGCGGCCTCCAGCCGCGCCGCATCGGCCGCGACATCCGGGGTGCCGCCGCCGTCGACGCCGTGGATGATCGTCGTCACGCCCTGCGCCAGCCAGGGCAGGTTCTGGCGCCCGACGGGATCGTCGGCACGGATATAGCTGTCGGGGTGGGTGTGCGGGTCGATGAAACCCGGCGCGACGATGCGGCCGGCGGCGTCGATCACCTGCTTGCCGGGTGTTCCGCGCGACGGACCGACATAAGTGATCCGGTCGCCGGTCAGCTCGACATCGCCGACCACCGGCGACCCGGTACCGCCGTCATAGATGGTGCCGCCGCGAATGACGACGTCTGCGGTCGCCTGCGGGCTCGGCGGCACCGTGGCGCACCCGCTGGCGGCCGCCAGCAGCACCAATGCCCAGATCCGATTGCGCTTCATTCCGCCGGTTCCTTGTTCCGTGGCATCAGCGTCGTACGCGCCTGCGCGGCCTTTTCGACCGCATTGCGGCTGAACGGCAGCTTCTGCATCTGCCCGGTGATCCATGGTGAGTAATGATCGCGATAATGCGGCGATGCGGGGTCCGCCGACTGACCGGGCAGGTTGAGGTAGAGGCTGTCGTCCCAGTTGCCGACATCGATCACCTGAAGGTAGCTCGCCCCGCCCGAGGTCCGATAGCCGCGCGACGGCACCCAGCGAGCGTTGACCGTGTAGTTGTCGCCGCCCGACTCCCCGCCCTCGATCGGCGGAAATGCCGCCGCGATGGCGGGAATGCGGGCCAAGGGATGCGCGATGCGCACCTGATGCAGTTTGCCCCAGCGCCACGTCGCGGGGTCCGGTCCCATCAGCTTGACCGCCTCCGCCCATGCGGACGCCAGCGCCTGGTCGAACAGGCGGTCGCGCACCGCCGCCGGGTTCGCGCCCAGCCGGGGATCCGCGTCGCGCATCACCCGGATCAGCTCGCCCGCCGCGATCGACGGCACCAGCTCGCGCGCGGCCGGCGGCACGACCGTGTCGAGAATGCGCGTGCCAAGGTCCGCCCACAGGATGCGGAACAGCGCGGCCGCGGCACTGCCCGCGCCAAGCTGGCCATCCCAGCCGCGCAGCATCGCGGCGG
The DNA here is from genome assembly GCF_001557005.1 of Sphingomonas sp. CCH15-F11. Taxonomy (NCBI): domain Bacteria; kingdom Pseudomonadati; phylum Pseudomonadota; class Alphaproteobacteria; order Sphingomonadales; family Sphingomonadaceae; genus Sphingomonas; species Sphingomonas sp. CCH15-F11. Next base: position 34,793 of record NZ_LSKG01000005.1, read on the forward strand.
CCGGAGCGGCAGCGTCGCTCACCTTCGCGGGGATCAGCGCGACGAGCTGGCGCGCGGGCGTCGACAGCACGTCCTGCTGCAACGCCGCGCTGTCGGCGATGCCGTGCCGGGGCTGGGCCTCCAGCACCTCGACGATACGCTCATAGCGATAGGGTTCGCGGAAGGAGAAGGCGAGCGGACGTTCGCGCATCGGATAGTCGGGCGGGATGTTGTCCTGGTTGGCGGATGCGAACCAGCCCCGTGCGGGATTATATTCGCGCGGCAGTGCCTCCGCGCCGATGCGCCCCGTCCAGTCATAGCGCCCGTCGCCGGGGGCGGGCAGCAGGCCGTCATGTCCGCCCTTGCGCAGCGGGGCCATGCCGATCACCTGCCAGCCATGATTGCCGTCGATGTCGGCATAATGGAAATTGGTCGGCGACGGGTGCAGCCGGAACGCCTGTTTCAAATCCTCCCAGTCGCGCGCCAGGTTGATCGCGATCATGGCGAAGCCGCCCATCGCGCCGGGCATCATCGTCACGCTCGACATGGCGGTGGCGCGGCGCGCGGCGGCATCGTGGCGCAGCACGGGTCCATGCACCGAATAGCGCATGCGGATCGTCTGCGCCGGCGCGTCCTTGACCGCGATGGTTTCCTCGACGGTCGCGAACCGCTTCCAGCCGCCGGCGTGGCGATAGCGTTCGGGATCGGCCGGATCGAGTTCGAGGATGAACAGGTCGTTCTGGTCGTTGTGCGAATTGGTCCGCCCGAACGCGAAGCGGTCGGTGTGCCCCTGCATGATGCCGGGCAGCCCGGGGGAGCCGCCGCCGATCACGTCCAGTCCCGGGGCGGTCAAATGCGCAACGTGGCGCGGCGCGAAGCCGCCGATGCCCAGATGCGGGTCGTTGGCCAGGATCGGCCGCCCGGTCGCGCTGCGCCCTGGGCCCACCGTCCAGGCGTTCGATCCGGCATTGTCCGGGCCCGCGGATGGCGCGTCCGGATCGCGCACCGGGCTGGGTGTCGCGCCGAAGGGCAGCGCGCCCTCCGCGGTCACGAGGACGCCGAGGTCGCGTTCGGAAATCGACGCGACATCCAGCCCGTCGGGCACACGAAGCCGCCACGCCGGACGGAGCGGCGCGACCAGCGTGTCGAGTTCCAGCATCCCGAGCGCGGCCAGCCGGGCGCGCCGGATTTCGTCGTCGATGTTGCCGATCGAGGCGCCGCGCTGAAGCACCAGATCGCGCACGTCCCATTTCATCGGGCGCGCACCGAGGATGCGATATTCGGCCGGAAGCAGATCGGGGTCGGCGATGACCTCGTCGATCCGCGCATTGACGCCCGCCACATAGCCGCGCGCGCACGCCAGCACCTCGGCCGGCACCTTGGCCAGTTCGGCATCCAGGTCACCGCGATAATGAAACAGGCGTTCGGCGTGATCGTTCGCGACGAAAGCCGGGCCGAATGCCTCCGCCAGCCGCCCCATGGCGCGGCGATGGCCAAGGTCGAGCTGGAACAGGCGGTCGCGGGCCACCGTATAGCCTTGGCCGAAAAACGCGTCGGCCTTCGTCGTTGCGCGGATGTGCGGCACGCCGAAACGGTCGTCGATGATCTCGATTTGCCCGGCGATCCCCGCAACCTGCCGCCGCCGCTCGGGAAGCTTCACGCGCACCCCATTGGTCTGCATCGCGCGCGCGGCTGCGGCCGTGGTGAGGACGAGCGCGGTCCCGCCAAGAAAGATGCGGCGATTCAATTTCATCCGGGCTTCCCCCTGCTCTGGCCCCGTGTTCGTGGCCCGTACCGTCACCGGCGGGCCCATGCCCAAGCGTATCGACCCCAAAGCTATCGCAACCCGACGGCAGGTCATATGGTAAGCGTTGGCCCGGGCATGCCGGAAAGCTATGGTCCATCTGCGCGGCCTGCGTGCCAAACCGCAGTAAGCCGAAACCTTCCATTGCCTTTGGTTATGGTGGATGTAACGCAAAGAAAACCGGCAATGCTTGACGTGCTTCCTTGCCGACCGGCACGATCCGGCACTTGGGGGAGGCCATGCGTCGAATGGGAAATTGCCGGGGCGACCAGATATCGGCTTCACCGCGATCCGCCGCGACGTCGCGGCGGGACTCAAGGGCGGCAGTCACCCCGCATCGCTTTCATGACGATCGAGCACGACGAACCGGAACCGGTTCGTCACGCGTGACGCCAACAGGCGCAGCGACATTGCGGCTCGGTATCCGGCACGCGCGCCGCCCGATACCGTCTCAGGAATTTTAAGGGGAATGAAGATGCAAGCGACCGTCCAGCTTCGCCGCCGCCCGGGGCGCTACGCCCTGCATGCCAGCATCACCGCGATGGCGCTCGTCGCCCTGGCTCCTGCGACGGCGATCGCCCAGACCAGCGACCCCGCCCCCGCGGAACAGGAGGATGACGCACAGTCGCGTGACGATATCGTCGTCACAGGCACCCGCGTCATCCGCGACGGCTTTCAGGCACCGACCCCGCTGACCGTGCTGACCCAGCAGGACATCCAGAACCAGTCGCCGACCAACAATATCGCCGATTTCGTCAACCAGATCCCATCGGTCGCGGGCAGCCTGCGCCCCGCCAATTCCCGCCTGGCGATCAGTTCGGGCCTGGCGGGCATCAACGCGCTCAACCTGCGCGCGCTGGGTGAAATCCGCACGCTGGTACTGCTCGACGGCCGCCGTTCGCCGGGATCGAGCGTCACCGGCCTCGTCGACATCAACACCTTTCCCCAGGCGCTGGTCCAGAGCGTCGAGATCGTCACGGGCGGCGCCTCCGCGGCCTATGGCTCCGACGCGGTCGCGGGCGTGGTCAATTTCGTGCTCGACAAGAATTATGAAGGGCTGAAGGTCGCGATCGACAGCGGCATCACCGGCGAGGGCGACGGGTTCAACTATTCGTTCAGCGTTGCAGGCGGCCTGAAGTTCGCCGGCGGGCGCGGCCACGTGCTGGTGAGCGCCGAGCTCGCCAAGCGCGACGGCATTTTCCAGGTCGATCGTGACTGGAACCAGTTCGGCTTCCGCACCATCCCCAACCCGGCCTTTACCAACACCAACGGCCTGCCCCAGAATCTGGTGGTTTCCGGCGCGGGCACGGCCAACGCCCTGCCCGGCGGCATCATCAACAATTCGGCGGGGGGTGTGGCCAACCGTCTGCGCGGAATTTATTTCGGCCAGGGCGGGTCGGTGAACCAGTTCCAATATGGCGCGCTCAATTCGCCCGCGCTGGGCAGCGCGGGCGCGCCGACCCTGACCCAGGGGGGCGACTGGCAGCTTGCCGACAACAGCCGCAACATCGGGCTGGACGCCGCCGATGACCGCCGCGGCATCTTTGGCCGGGTGAGCTACGAGGTCGCGCCCTGGGCGGAAGTCTATGCCGAGGCCGCCTATAACTGGCAGGAATCGGACTTCAACGCTGGGCCGCAGCTTTCGACCGCCGTGACGCTTCGGTCGGACAACGCGTTCCTGATCAACACGCTGGGTCCGGCGCGCCTGGCCGGCATCACGTCGGTGACGATCGGCACCACCGCGGTCGACCTTCCCGTCCGGCGCAACAACAACCAGCGCGACGTCCAACGCTATACGATCGGCGGCGGCGGCGATTTCGAGATGTTCGGCAAGCGCGCGGTGTGGAGCGCCTATGCCCAATATGGCGAGACCAACACGCGCGAACAGCTTCGCAGCATCATGAACACCAATCGCATCGCCTTGGCGACCGATGCGGTGTTCGCGCCTGCCGGAAATGCCGCCGGCATCGCCGCGGGGACAATCGTGTGCCGATCGACGCTGACGGCCCCGACCAATGGCTGCGTGCCGCTCAACCGGCTCGGCATCAACGTCACGAGCCAGGCGGCGATCGACTATGTGCTCGGCGACCCCTATCGCGAACAGAAGCTGCAGCAGACCGTCGCCGGGGTGAACCTGTCCTTCACGCCGTTCGCGACCTGGGCCGGCGATGTCAGCATCGCGGTCGGCGGCGAGTATCGGCGCGAGGAAGTGTCGGGCTTCGTGCCCACCGAGTTCCAGACCGGCTGGTCGGTCGGCAACTTCCTGCCGACCTTCGGCGACTATGACGTGAAGGAAGCCTATTTCGAAACCGTCGTGCCGCTGGGCGGCGGCGTCGAGTTCAACGGCGCGGTGCGCGCGACCGACTATTCCACGTCCGGCTATGTCACGACATGGAAAGTCGGCACGACCTGGCAGCCGATCGAGGATCTGCGCTTCCGCGTTACCCGGTCGCGCGACATCCGCGCCCCCAACCTGAACGAACTGTTCCAGGCGGGTACGTCGCGGACCAACACGCTGACCGATCCCTTTCCCGAACCCGACCGCGTCGGCGTGACGTTCCGCGAAACGACGACGGGCAACCTCAACCTCGATCCCGAAATCGCGGATACGACCAGCGTCGGCGTGATCTTCACCCCCCGCTTCCTGCCCGGCTTTTCGGCTTCGATCGACGCGTATCTGATCGAGCTCGAGGGCGCGATCGGCCAGTTCTTTGCCCAGGACATCATCAACCGCTGTTTCGAGGGCCGCCAGGAATTCTGCGCCGCCTTCGGCCCCGACCCGACCGGCGACCGCGAGCTGTTCTTCCGCGCCAGCCCGTTCAACTTTGCCAGCATCACCAATCGCGGTATCGACATCGATGCGAGCTACCGCATCCCGCTCGACACCTTCTTCGCCAACAGCGAAGGCACGTTCACGCTGCGCGGCCTGGCCACCCGGTATATCGACAATATCACCGACAGCGGCGTCAGCATCCCGGTCGACACGGTCGGGGCGAATGGCGGCGGCGGTCTGCCCGAGTGGATCTTCCGCTTCAACGCGGTCCTCGACACCCCGAGCTACACGATCACCGGCACCGCCCGCGGCGTGAGTTCGGGGACCATCTCCAACAACTTCATCGAATGCCAGACCACCTGCCCAACCGGGCGGCCGGCGGCGATCGTCTCGCAATTCCCGACGATCGACGACAACAGCGTCTCCGGCCTGTTCTACGTCGACCTCAACCTGACCGCGAAACTCAACATCAACAATCAGGGCGATGGCCAGGTCTTCCTGAACATCACCAATCTGTTCGACCGCGCGCCGCTGCTGCTGCCCGAGGGCGGCCTGTCGGCCAATACGACCTATTCCGACCTGCTCGGCCGCGCGTTCCGCGTGGGTATCCGACTGCAGACCAAGTAACGTCGTGCGGCGGGGGGCCTGACCCGGCACCCCGCCGCCCCGTCGGACCAAGCGCGTCCAAGCGTGCCCATCACGCCCGGCGCGAAGAGCCCGGGGAAACATGGCCTCCCCGCCGCGTTGAAGGGTGAACAGCCCCGCGCGGAAAGGATTGCCATGCCCATCGCCCTCAAGCCGATCGCCGACCAGACGATCGTCATCACCGGCGCCTCATCGGGCATCGGCCTGGCCACGGCACGTCGTGCCGCGCGCGCCGGGGCACGCGTGGTGCTCGCCGCGCGCAACGGCGACGCGCTGCGTGAGATCGTCGAGGGGATCGCCCTGTCTGGTGGCAAGGCGGCCTGGGTCGCGGTCGACATGGCCGACGACGATGCGCCACAACAGATCGCCGCCATCGCCGATGCCGAGTTCGGCGGCTTCGACACCTGGGTGAATAACGCCGCGACCGCAATCTACGCCCGGCTTGACGATACGACGATCGACGAGCAGCGCCGCGTCTTCGACGTCGGCTATTTCGGCGTGGTCCGCGCATCCCTGTTTGCGGTCGACCGGCTGAAGGCGCGGGGCGGCGCATTGATCAACGTCGGATCGGTCTTGTCCGAGCGGGCAGTGCCGGTGCAGGGTGCCTATTCGGCCATGAAGCATGCGGTGCTGGGCTTTACAGAGGCGCTACGCACCGAGGTGGGCGCCGATGGCCTGCCGGTGTCGATCACGCTGATCAAGCCGCATGGCATCGACACGCCCTACCCCGAGCATGCGCGCAACAAGATGGACCGGCCAGCCCGCATTCCGCCCGTCGTCTATGACCCCGAGCTGGTCGCCAAGGCGATCTGCCACGCCGCGACGACGCCGCGACGGGAACTGGTCGTGGGGGGCCAGGGATTTCTGCTGACGCTGGGCGGCAACCTGTTCCCCGCGGGCGCGGACTGGTTCACCGAGCGCTTCATGACCGAACGCGGCCAGTCGATCGACCAGCCGCCCGAGGACGGCACCCGCGACAACCTGTTCGAGCCCCGCAAGGATGGGCGCGAGCGATCGAACCAGGATATTTTCGTGCGCAAGACCAGCCTTGCGCTCGAGGCGCAGTTGCGTCCGATGCTGACCGCGGCCGCCGCGATCGGCGCGGCCGGCGCGCTCGCGTGGATCATGCTCCGCCCCACACGGCCCGGCGCGCGCACGCCGGCCGCGGAGCGGGCCGTGCCGGGTGCGCACCAGCCGGACGGAACCGACAGCTCGGCATCGTTCGACGCACGCATCGCCGATGAAATGACGATCCCGGACGCTGTCCCGGCGGCCTAGTCAGGCCGACCCGTTTTCACGAGAGAAGTGGCGGAGAGGGTGGGATTCGAACCCACGGTACCCGTAAAGGCACAACGGTTTTCGAGACCGTCCCAATCGACCACTCTGGCACCTCTCCGCAGCGAGGAATTCCGCGCATTCCGTCGTAAACGAACCACGCGCCGGTCGATCGAGCGGCGGCGCATAACCGAAAGGTCAGGGGCAGGCAAGCGTGATGCTTGTGTCATCGTCGCCAAAGCCTACATTGCACATATGGTCCAGGAACATTCCCACGCCGACTCCGCCGCGCCGGTCCCACCCATCACGCACGCCCGGTTCGCGATCGGCGATGTCGTGCGCCACCGGATGTTCGATTTCCGCGGCGTGATTTTCGATGTCGATCCCGTGTTCGGCAATACCGAGGAATGGTATCAGTCGATTCCCGAGGATATCCGCCCGCGCAAGGATCAGCCCTTCTACCATATCCTCGCCGAGAACGCGGAATCGAGCTATGTCGCCTATGTCAGCCAGCAGAACCTGGTGACCGACGACAGCGACGAGCCGGTCGACCACCCCGCCATCCATGGCCTGTTCGACGATTATGCCAATGGGCGTTATCGGCTGAAACGCCTGCATCGCCACTGATCGCGCGCGGCGGCTGCGCCGGCTGGTGACCCCTACGGGACTCGAACCCGTGTTTTCGCCGTGAGAGGGCGACGTCCTGGACCGCTAGACGAAGGGGCCGTCGTGCAGAGGCGGCGAGTTGGCCGTGCCACCGCGCTTTGTCAAGCACCTCCCCTGCCCCGGCGGATCGCACGACCCGGCCGGGGCAGTCGCGATCAGAATTCGAAATCGAGGCGCGAATAGAGGAACCGGCCGTTGAAGCCGAAGGGCGAGAGGCTGGAATAGGGCAGGAAGAAGCTGTTGGCGGTAAACGGCGCGCGTTCCGGCAGACGGTCGGGATAGACATCGAACACATTGTCCGCGCCGACCGTGAAGCGCACGCCCTCATGCACCTTCAGCGTCACCTGGAGGTCGGTCAGCCATTTCGGCGTCAGCGTGAAATCGGCGGGCGCATCCCCCTTGCCAACGGTGATCGCTCCGGCGCCCGCGGTGAACACCTCGCCGAAGCGGTTGGCGCGGATGACCGCATTGACCGGGCCCAGGCTCCAGTCGAGCGAGAGGTTGAGCTTGTTGGTCGGCTGGCCGTCGGTCAGGCGAAAGGATTCGACCCGACCGAAGAGCAGCAGCCCCGGCAATGACGGCAACACCGCGCGATCGATGATCTTGGTGTCGTTATAGTTGTACCCTGCAGTCAGGCGGAAATCGCCGAGCCCGAATTCGGGCAGACGGTAGGTCGCAACCACGTCGATGCCCTGGGTGCGCGTATCGACGCCGTTCACGAAGAAGCGCGCGGAGGTGACGTTGTTGATGCCGGCCGATTGCAACAACGCGACCACGGCCGCGCCAGTGAGATTTTCGGTCAGCGTCACCCGGTCGCGAATGCGGATGTTGTAATAGTCGACGGTCAGCGTGAAGCCGGTGAATGGATCGAGCACGAGGCCGCCGCCGAGATTGAGCGACTTTTCCGCGTCGAGGGGTTGCGCGCCCAGCGCCCGCGCAACCGGGCTGGCCACCGGGAACGTGCCGACTTCGATCAGGCCCAAGCCCTGGACATTATTGGTCGAGGTGGCGGTGAAGAATTGCTGGGACAGGCTCGGCGCGCGGAAGCCGGTCGAGGCGGACCCGCGAATGGCGACGCCGGGAACGACTTCCCACCGCCCGGCTGCCTTCAGGTTGAAGGTATCGCCGAAATCCGAATAATTTTCGTAGCGCGCCGCGAGCTGGAAGGTCAGGTCGGTGATCGGGTCGAAATCGGCTTCGGCATAGACCGCCCAGCTGTCACGGGTCGCATCGACCGCGTTGGTCGGCTGGAAGCCCGGAAACACCTGGGCCCCGCCCGCCGCGCCGTTGGCGACGAACGGCCCGTTGACATAGCTGGCGAGCTCGCCCTGGCGGATCTTGAAATTCTCGTTGCGATATTCGGCACCGAGCGCGATGCCGAAGCGCTCGAACAGGTCGGTGTCGAGCGTGCGCGACAGATCAAGGTTGATCACCGTCTGGCCCGCCGCCAGCCCGCCGGCATCGAACGCACGCGGGCTGACCAGTCCGCCGAGCGAGGTGTTGAAGCTGTTCTCGACCCGGTAATTGAGCTCGTCCGAGCCATAGATGACCGACAGGTCGGCCTTGAACCCGCCGACATCGCCGCGGATGCCGATCGCGCCCGAAACGTCCTCGATCTCGCTCGCGATCAGCGGCAGGAAACCGTCGGGATAGAAGGGGACGAAACTGGTCGTCGACGCCGCGAAGTCGCGGTTGCGCGCGTCGTTCGGCCGGCGGAAGAAGCCGGCGCCGGTGCCGTCGCGGATGCCGTAGGTGCCGAACGCGTAAAGCTCGAACGCGCCCAGCTCGTAGCCGGTATTGACCACGAAGTTGAAATCTTCGGCCTGGCCGTCGCCGAAGCCGTGATTGAAGCGATCGAAGGTCAGCTCGCGCGGGTCGCCGATCGTCGGATATTGCCGGCGCGGGTCGGCGCCCGAACGCTGGGTGCGGTCGCGGTCGCGGAACTGCGCGGTGACGTTGAGGTAGCCGCCCGGCCCGACCGGCACGCCGATATTGGTGGCGATCGTCACCGTGTCGCCGTCATTCCGATCGCGCTCGTCGGTGAAATTGAGTGCCAGGATGTCGTTGGTGCCGCCGCCCGCGGTGACCACCTGGGGCAATCCGTTCGGCCCGGTCAGCACGCCGTCATAATCGCGCACCCCGTCCATGGTCGTGATGTACTTGCCGTAGGTGACCGAGCCGCGAACGCCGGTGGCGCGGCTGAGCTGAAGGTTGATGACGCCGGCGATCGCGTCCGACCCATATTGTGACGCTGCACCGTCGCGCAGCACTTCGATCCGCTCAATGGCGATCGGCGGAAGCTGGTTGAGATCGACTGCCGACGACCCACGCCCGACCGAACCGTTGAGGTTGAGCAGTGCCGCAGAATGGCGACGCTTGCCGTTGACCAGCACCAGCACCTGATCGGGCGACAGGCCGCGCAACGTGGCGGGCCGCAGCGAATCGGTGCCGTCGGTCAGCGACGGCTGGGGGAAATTGAACGACGGGACGAGCTGGTTGAGCACGCGGTTGGTTTCGGTCGCGCCCGAGCTTTTCAGGCTTTCGCCGCTGATGACGTCGATGGCGACCGGGCTGTCGGTGCTGGTACGCTGGGCCGCGCGGCTGCCGGTGACGATAATTTCATCAGTGGGTGCTTCCGCCTCCTGCGCGAACGCGCTGGTCGCGGCAGTCATCGCTGTCGAAACGGCAAGGCAAGCGATCGCAAGACGGCGCATGTGATTCCCCTTGAAAGATTTTGGCCGGGACCTCCGACCGTTCCCGACAGCAACTTGCGCAATCGATTCACGTAATAAAAGTGAAACCGGATCGCGCGCCCAAGAAACAATCTTACCGTTGCTGCAATGCAACAGTGACGCCGTGCGAGTCGGGCGGCGGCACGGGCGCGGCGACTGTGGCGCCCGATCCGGAAATTTGCAGGACGCGTCCGCGCGACGTCCAGATCAACGGTTGACTTCGCGCGCGGTCTGACCTAGCTGGCGCGTTCCGTTTCGCGGAGCCGGGCATGCCGGGCTCGTGCGGAGCTGTGCACAATTCAATCGCACGACATAAAGAGAGTTTCAGGATCATGTTCGCAGTCGTACGCACGGGCGGCAAGCAGTATCGCGTTGCCGAGGGTGACAAGATCGTCGTCGAGAAGCTCGACGGCGATGCCGGCGCCACGGTCACGCTGGGCGACGTCCTGCTCGCGGGTGAAGGCAGCGAACTGAAGCCGGTCGCCGGCCTGACGGTCTCGGCGGAAATCATCGCGCAGGCGAAGGGCGAGAAGGTCATCGTCTTCAAGAAGCGCCGCCGCCACAATTACCGCCGCAAGAACGGCCATCGCCAGCAGCACACGATCCTGAAGATCGTCGCGATCGGCGAAGCGAAGAAGAAGGCGGCGAAGGCCAAGAAGGCGGATGCGGCCCCGGTCGAGGCGGAAGCCCCGGCGGCCCAGGCCTGAAACCCAAGCGAGACGAGGAGTATAGGCAATGGCACATAAGAAAGCAGGCGGCTCGTCGCGCAACGGTCGCGATTCGGCAGGCCGCCGTCTTGGCGTGAAGAAGTTCGGCGGACAGGAAGTCGTCGCCGGCAACATCATCGTGCGCCAGCGCGGCACCAAATTCTATCCGGGCACCAATGTCGGCATGGGCAAGGACCACACCCTGTTCGCGCTGACCGACGGCCGCGTCGCCTTCCATGAGGGCCGACTGGGCCGCAAGTTCGCGTCGGTAGAAATGATGGCGGAAGCCGCCGAATAACATCGGGCAACCAACCGGGTTGTCCACCAGGGCGACCCGGTCCCCGCGTCAAGGCGGGGACAACGCACAAGGGAGACGGGTCGCGGCCTGGCTCCCTTTTTTCTTGCTCCCTCAACCCGTTCGTGTCGCATCCCCGTCATCCGCGGGGGGCATGGCACGGCGCAAAAGAGGAGAGTGCCGATGTTCGTGCGTACCCGCAGATTGACGCTGCGTCCCGGCTGGATCGAGGACGCGCCCGAGCTGGCCCAGGCGATCGCGCATTGGGAAGTGATCCGCAACCTGGGCCGTGCACCCTGGCCCTATGGGCTCGCGGACGCGGAGGCGTTCCTCCGCCAGCCGCGGCGGACCTGCGAGGCCAGCTTCGTGATCCTCGCGCATGAAGGCCCCTGCCCCCGCCTGGTCGGCGGCATCGGCTTCGGTCCCTATGACGATCGTCCGCATGAAATCGGCTATTGGCTGACGCCAAGCGCCTGGGGGCTCGGCTATGCGACCGAGGCGGGCCGTGCAGTGATCGACATCGCGCGCACGCTGCGGGTGCCACGATTGCAGGGCGGCCATCATCTCGACAACCCGGCATCGGGCGCGGTGCTGCGCAAGCTGGGGTTCGTGCCCACCGGCACAGCAATGCGCTATTCGCGCGGCCGCGATGCGGAGGTGCCGTGCGCCGAATATGCGCTGGCGCTCAGTGACGAGGATGATGCGCGAATGGCGGCGTGAGGCGGCTCATGAGGTCCGCCCGACGCCCAAGCGGATCGCGCGGGTCAAGCGACCCCATATAGCTGCCGGCTGACCTTATCGTCACCCCGGCCCTGTGCAGGGGTCCACCGTGCCGCAAGGCCCCGTCGCACGCCAGTCGGTACCGAGCCAAGGCGCGGGGCAAGGGGAGCGCGACGATGATCCGCCAGTGCGGGTTGCGCGGTGGACCCCGGCACGAGGCCGGGGTGACGAGGAAAGAGTGGCTGGGTTTCCGGACAATCGCCAGTCCCGGTCAACCTCTATGCCGCCGCCAGCTCCGGCGTCGGCTGCCCAAGCCGCGCGGCTTCATAGTCGCTGTCGGCCAGCGCGATCAGCTTGCGGTCGTCATGGTTCCACGGGTGGAAGCCCGGCATGAAATAGGCGAACCATGCGCCCAGCACCTTGCGCGCCATGCCGGGGCGGCCAAAGGCATAGCGGAACACCCGCCATTTGACGCCTGCACCAGTCAGACCGTCCTGCGCGAGCAGGTCGAGCATGCCCTCGGTACGGCCGCGAAAAAACTTGATCGTCGCCATCACCATCACCAACGACTTGACCCACCAGCGGCGGAAGCGCGGCCAGTCTCGGGTCGCGTGCAACCAGGTGTCATAGGCCACGCCCTTGTGCTCGATCTCCTCGATCGCGTGCCAGCGCCACAGCGCGGCGGCTTCCGGGTCGGCGCCTGCGAGATGGCGGGGATTGGCGATCAGCTGGTGCGCGATGATCGCGGTGAAATGTTCGAGCGCCATCGTCGCGGCGAGATTGGCGATCGGCGGGCGCCCCTTGGTGATCGCCAGCTCGCGGTCGACCCGCGCTTCGAGACGCGACACGTCATAACCCTGGTCGGTGACGTGGCGGTTGAACGCGACATGCTCGCGGGTGTGGATAACCTCCTGCTTCACGAACGCATTGATCTCGCGCTCAAGCCGGGGCGGTGTGCCGTCGCGGAACTTGCGCACGCTGTCGATGAAAAAGCCCTCGCCCTTGGGAAAGGTGACCGACAGCGCGTTGTAGAACGCGGTGGCGACGGGGTCGTCGCCATGCCACCACCGGCGGACGTTCGTATTGCGCCCAAAGCGCCGGTCGCGCGGACGGATTTCCAGGTCTGCCGGAGTCTTTGCGTTCATCACGCTTTTCCTTCACTAATCCGATACCCGCAATATCTGGCCATTACTTACACTGATGTCAATAGCCCGCCGCCGTCTCACGCCCGAGGAATCCCGTGACGCCGCGCTCGATGCTGCGCGCACGCTGCTGATCGAAATGGGACCGCAGGCCGTGACACTGAAAGCGGTGGCATCGCGGATCGGGCGCACCCATGCCAATCTCCTTCATCATTTCGGCTCGGCGTCGGGGCTGCAAAAGGCGCTGATCGCGCACCTCGCCGACACGATCACGACGCGGATCGGCGCGGCGGCGATGAAGGCGCGGGAGGGCGATCACGATCCGCGCGAAGTGGTCGACCTGACCTTCGACGCGTTCGACCGCGAGGGGGCGGGCGCACTCGCGAGCTGGATGATTCTCTCGGGCAACGAGGACGCGCTCGATCCGATCCTGGAGGCGATCCACCGGCTGGTCGACGAGCTCGCCGCCGATTCCCATTTCGCCGAGCAGCATTCGATCCATGAGGAGACGTTGCAGCTTGTGCTGATGGCGCTGGGCGACGCGCTGCTCGGCGGCCCGATGGCGCGCGCGCTCGGCCTGCCGCGCGAAAAGGCGCGCGAGCTGGCGGCCGTCGCACTGATGCGCTCGCGACATCCGGATCATCAGGTCTAAGCCTACGTCGCCCCGGCGAAGGCCGGGGCCTCTGGCCAATTACGGTGTGCCCGGATTTCACAGAGGTCCCGGCCTCCGCCGGGACGACGCCGTGGCCCCTATCGCCAAACGCGGCAACGGTTTACACGCCCGCCCATGCATTTCCTCGATCAAGCCAAGATTTTCGTGAGGTCCGGCGCGGGCGGCCCCGGCGCGGTGAGCTTCCGCCGTGAGAAATTCATCGAATATGGCGGCCCCGACGGCGGCGACGGCGGCAAGGGCGGCGACATTGTGTTCGAAGCGGTGGCGGGCCTCAACACGCTGATCGACTTTCGCTACACCCAGCATTTCCGCGCCCCGCGCGGCAAGGGCGGATCGGGATCGAACAAGACCGGCGCGGGCGGCAACGATCTGGTCATCAAGGTGCCGGTGGGTACGCAGATCCTGGCCGATGACGAGGATCGCACGCTGCTGGCCGACCTGACCCGGGTGGGCGAGCGCATCGTGTTCCTGCGCGGCGGCGATGGCGGCCGCGGCAATGCGAGCTACAAGACCAGCACCAACCGCGCGCCGCGCCAGCACGGTACCGGCTGGCCGAGCGAGGAAGCGTGGGTGTGGCTGCGGCTCAAGCTGCTGGCCGATGCGGGACTGGTCGGCCTGCCCAATGCCGGCAAATCGACCTTCATCAACCAGGTGACCAACGCCCAGGCCAAGGTCGGCGAATATGCGTTCACCACGACCCGGCCCCAGCTGGGCGTGGTGCGGCACAAGGGATCGGAATTCGTCATCGCCGACATTCCCGGCCTGATCGAGGGTGCCGCCGAGGGTGCCGGCATCGGCGACCGGTTCCTCGGGCATATCGAACGCTGCCGGGTGCTGCTCCACCTCGTCGACGCCAATGACGAAAGCGTGGCGGAAAGCTATCGCATCGTCCGTGACGAGCTGGAGAATTACGGCGAGGGCCTGGTCGACAAGCCGGTGGTGGTCGCGCTCAACAAGATCGACACGCTCGACGACGAACTAATCGCCGCACTGTCCGCCGAGCTGGAAGAAGCGAGCGGCGGCGAAGTCATCCCGATTTCCGGGGTCAGCGGCACCGGCGTCGACTGGGTGCTCGACAAACTGCTCGAGATCATCGGCCCCGAACCGGGCAAGGTTGCTGAGGATGACGAGGGCGAAGACGCCATCGAGTGGTCGCCGGTCTAAAGCGGCACCGCCCCATCATTACCAAAATTCCGTTCGTTTCGAGCGTCGTCGAGCAAGGTCTTGATTAGGCCCGACGTGTCTCGACCTCGCTCGACACGAACGGATCAAGCTGCGGATGAGTCGTTCCGGTCACCCAACTGTCGGCGCGCAACCGCCATCGCGGCCAGCACCCCCGCGCCGAACACCACGCCTTCCAGCGTCGATGTCAACGCGTTGCTGAGCGGGCCGAAGCCGGTATCGCCGAGTGGCCCGGTGATCCGCGCCGGGTCGAGCCGCGCCGCGGGAAAGCGTGCCGCCATTTCGGCCAGGCTGCCCGCCATCAAGCGCCCACCGAGCAGCGCAATGGCCAGCCCCCCCGCCCCGCCAGCGATCGCGCCGGTCGCGATTGCGCGCCGCCACGACGCCGTGCGGGCCGTCCAGGCGCCAAGCCCCAGCGCCGCGCCGATCATCACACCCTCGCCCGCGCCGGCGATCGCGCCCGGGCTTTGGCCGATCAGCAGCTGAAACGCGTCAATGCCGAGCAGCTTGGCGAGCGCGCCGATGATCAGTCCTCCGCCCGCGCCGCCCGCAACCCAGGCCCAAAGCGGGCGATGCGCGGATATGGCCAGCGCAAGGCCGAACCCGACGCCGGCGCCGCCCGCCGCCCCGACCAGAATGCAGGCGCTGACCAGCACCAGCAGCACCGACAAGGCACCGGTGCCGGGCGCAAGCGGCAGCGACGCGGCGATCAGGCCATAGCCCA
The DNA here is from genome assembly GCF_001557005.1 of Sphingomonas sp. CCH15-F11. NCBI lineage: Bacteria > Pseudomonadati > Pseudomonadota > Alphaproteobacteria > Sphingomonadales > Sphingomonadaceae > Sphingomonas > Sphingomonas sp. CCH15-F11. The sequence goes on from NZ_LSKG01000005.1 coordinate 50,110, forward strand.
GCCCTCCGGTCATGCCGGCGAGGCCACCGCCAACCATGCCCGCCGCACCCAGCCGCACCGCCCGCGTCCAGCGATCCTCACCCTGGCGGGCCTGCACCGGCGCAGCTTCCCCGGCACCTTCGATTCGATCGACCGAGGCAACGAAGCGATAGCCATGCTTCGGCACGGTCTCGATACAGCGGGGGTTGGCGGCATCGTCCTCCAGCACCCGCCGCAATGTGCGCACGCACTGGGTCAGCGCTTCATCGGTGACGGGCACGCCGCGCCAGACCTCGGCCATGAAGCGGTCTTTGCTGACCAGATTGCCCGCCTCGCCGACCAGCAGCAGCAACGCGTCGAAATACCGACCGCTGAGCGCCACATCGTCCCCGCCGCGCGACAGGCGCCGTTCGCGCGGATCGACCAGAAACTCGCCAAAGCGGAACCGCGTCGTCATTTTTCAGCGCGATCTCATCGCTTGCTCATGCCGCTCATCGCGCATTGCCCTAGCCGCTTGCAGGTCAACATGCACGGAGGAAACGAAATGACGCAAGCAAACGGTCGGGCGCGCACGCGCGTCAACATCTGGCGGCTGGTCGGCTGGGGCGGTGCAGCGGGCCTGTTGCTGCTCCCGCTCGTCGCGATGCAGTTCACCCGCGAAGTCGATTGGACGCTCAGCGACTTCATCATCATGGGCATCCTGATCGGCGGCATCGGCCTGCTGATCGAGGCGGCGATGCGCGCCAGCGGCAATGCCAGCTATCGCATCGGGGCGATCGTGATGATGATCGGCTGCTTCATGCTGATCTGGGTCAATCTGGCCGTCGGCATCATCGGTGCCGAAGGCGGGCCGAACATCCTCTACGCGCTCGTCCCCACCGTGCTCGCCGCCGGCGGCATCATCGGCCGCTTTCGCGCACACGGCATGTGCCGGGCACTTGTCGCCGCGATTGTGGTTCAGGTGGTCATCGGCGCGGGCGCGGTGGCGATGGGCTGGGGCAAGGATACGCCGATCTGGCCGCGTGACATTATCGGCGGGACGGTGATCTTCACGGTCGTCTGGGGCACCGCTGCTGCGCTGTTCGCGCGCGCCGCGCGCATGGAACGCGCCACAGGCTGACAGTGGGGGCCGGGCGCGCTAGACGCGGCGGTCATGCCGTTGTTCGCGCCCGCCGACTGCCCCCGCCTGATCGTGAAGATCGGATCGGCGCTGCTTGTCGATGCCGATGGCGTGCGGCGCGACTGGCTGGCCGGCATCGCCGCGGACATTGCCGATCGTGTGCGCGCGGGCCAACAGGTTGCGGTCGTCTCGTCGGGCGCGATCGCACTCGGCGCGCGGCGACTTGGGCTGGCAAAGGGCGGCCGCGCCAGCCTGGAGGACGCGCAGGCCGCTGCCGCCACCGGACAGATCGCGCTGAGCCAGGTCTGGGCGGAGGTGCTCGGCGCACAGGGGCTGACCGCGGCGCAGATGCTGGTGACGCTCGACGACCTCGAGGACCGGCGGCGCTACCTCAACGCGTCCGCGACGCTCGACCGGCTGCTGGCGCTGAACGCCGTCCCGGTCATCAACGAGAATGACAGCGTCGCCACCGCCGAAATCCGTTTCGGCGACAATGACCGCCTGGCTGCGCGCGTCGCCCAGGCGGCGGGCGCGACCGGCATCATCCTGCTGTCCGACATTGACGGCCTGTATGATCGCAACCCCGATCTGCCCGGCGCAATGCATATCGCGCGGGTCGAGCGGATCGACGCCGCGATCGCGGCGATGGCGGATCGCGGGTCGGCGAGCGGCATGGGATCGGGCGGCATGGTATCGAAAATCGAGGCAGCCCGGATCGCCTGTGGCGCCGGCGTGGCGCTCGTGATCGCGTCTGGACGTGTCGACCGCCCCCTCTCGACGGCCGCGCGCCACACGCTGTTCGTCCCCGAAAAGCGCACGCGCGCCCGCAAGGCCTGGCTGGCCGGACGACTGACCGCGCGCGGCACCATCGTCGTCGACGCGGGCGCAGCCCAAGCCCTCGCTGCGGGCCGCAGCCTGCTCGCCGCCGGCGCGATCGCGGTGCACGGCGCTTTTTTCCGCGGCGACGCGGTGACGATCGAGGGTCCCGCCGGTCCGATCGCACGCGGCCTGAGCGAATATGATGCGCGCGAGGCGCTGAAGCTGCTTGGCCGGCGTAGCGAGGAGCATGGCGAGATCCTGGGCTATGCGCCGCGATCGGCGCTGGTCCATCGCAGCCACATGGTCCTGTTGTGACGCGCATGCTCGCGATCACCGGCGGCACGGGCTTTGTCGGCAAGCGGCTGATCGATCGCGCGCTGGCGGACGGGCATCACGTCCGCGCACTCACCCGGCGCCCGCAACCGGCGCGCGCGGGTGTGACCTGGATCGCGGGCGCGCTCGACGACCCCGACGGCCTGGCCGGGCTGGTTGCGGGTGTGGACGCGGTCATCCACGTCGCCGGCGTCGTCAACGCACCAGACCGGGCGGGGTTCGTCGCGGGCAATGTCGACGGGACGCGCGCGATGGTTGCCGCCACCGAAGCCGCCGGCGTGCGCCGCTTCGTCCATGTCTCCTCCCTGTCGGCGCGTGAGCCCGCGCTGTCGATCTATGGCTGGTCGAAGGCGGAGGGCGAGCGGATCGTGGCGACGAGCACGCTCGACTGGGTGGTTGTACGCCCGCCCGCAATCTATGGCCCGGGCGACCTGGAGATGCTCGAAATGTTTCGCCTCGCCCGGCGCGGGGTCGTGCCGCTGCCCCCGCCGGGGCGCTTTTCGGCGATCCATGTCGACGACCTCGCCCGGCTGCTGCTCGTGCTCGTCGCCAGCGGCGATGCCGGCATGGTGCTGGAACCCGATGACGGGCGCGCGGGCGCATGGACGCATGTCGACTTCGCGCGCGCGCTGGGGCGTGCGGTGGGCCAGCCCGTGCTGCCGCTGTCGCTGCCGCGGGGTGTGCTGGCGATCGCGGCGCGCCTCGCGCGGCGGTTTCAGGGGGATCGCGCCAAGCTGACCCCCGACCGGGTCGCCTATTTCTGCCACCCGGACTGGGCGGCTTCCGCCGATCGGCGCCCGCCCGCGCAGCTGTGGCAGCCGGCGATCGCGACCGAACAGGGACTGGCCGAAACCGCGCGATGGTATCGCGCGAACGGCCTGCTATAAGCGCGCACCATTTAGGCCGAAAAGCCGCCGCATTTTGCGCGCAGGGCAAAAGCCAGTCACCATGAGGATCAAGATGAGCGATCGTGCCGCCACATTCGACACCGTCACCCGGCTGGTCGAGCCCTTCAACAAAAAGGGCGTCGCGTTGAGCGAGACCACGACGTTCGCCGGCGACCTGGAGTGGGACAGCCTGACCGTGATGGATTTCGTCGCGTCGATCGAGGACGAGTTCGACATCATCATCACCATGAACATGCAGGCGGAAATCGAAACCGTCGGCCAGCTGGTCGATGCGGTCGAAAAGCTGAAAAGCGCCTGACGCCCCGCCGCGTACCCGCCCATCACACGGACCCCCAAGCCATGACCGAAGCCGCCGCCACCGCCCATGCGATCCCCGAGGAGATCGCCACGCTCGCGCCCGAACGCGATCTGTTCAGCAAGTTCGACGCGCTGATTGCCGAACGCCAGGCGCTGCTGGACTCGGGCGTGCGCGATCCGTTCGCGATCGTGATGGATCAGGTCACCTCCCCCACCCAGGCGGTGATCCGGGGCAAGGAAACCATCCTGCTCGGCACCTACAACTATATGGGCATGACGTTCGACCCCGACGTCATCGCCGCGGGCAAGGCTGCGCTCGAACAGTTCGGATCAGGAACAAACGGCAGCCGGATGCTCAACGGCACGTTCCGCGATCATGTCGATGCGGAGGAAGCGTTGAAGGAATTCTATGGCGCCGATCACGCCATGGTATTCTCGACCGGCTATCAGGCCAATCTGGGCATCATTTCGACGATTGCGGGCAAGGGCGAGTATATCATCCTCGATGCCGACAGCCACGCGTCGATCTATGACGGCTGCGCCATGGGCAACGCGGAGATCGTCCGCTTCCGCCACAATTCGGTGGAGGATCTCGACAAGCGGCTGGGTCGCCTGCCCGCGGAGCCGGGCAAGCTCGTGGTGCTCGAGGGCGTGTATTCGATGCTCGGCGACATCGCGCCGCTGAAGGAAATGGTCGCGGTCGCGCGCAAGCACGGCGCCATGGTCCTCGTCGACGAAGCCCATTCGATGGGCTTTTACGGCACGCATGGCCGTGGGGTATACGAGGCGGAGGGTCTGACGCTCGATGATGACGTCGATTTCGTCATCGGCACCTTCTCGAAGTCGGTCGGGACGGTCGGCGGCTTCTGTGTGTCGAACCATCCCAAGTTCGAGGTCATGCGGCTGGCCTGCCGCCCCTATATCTTCACCGCATCGCTGCCGCCGTCGGTGGTTGCGACCGCCGCGACGTCAATCCGCAAGCTGATGCACGCGACCGCGAAGCGCGAGCGGCTCTGGGCCAATGTGCGGCGGCTTCACGCGGGGCTGGTCGCGCTGGGCTTCGAGCTGGGCACCGCGCAACCGGACAGCGCGATCGTCGCTGTGATCCTGAAGGATCAGCAGCAAGCTGTGATGATGTGGCAGGCAATGCTCGAAAGCGGTGTCTATGTGAACATGGCGCGCCCGCCCGCGACGCCCGCCGGCACGTTCCTGCTGCGCTGCTCGCTGTGCGCCGAACACAGCACCGCTCAGATCGAGACGGTGCTCGAACGCTTCGCGCAGGCGGGGCGCGCGGTCGGCGCCATCGCCTGACAGGCTGCAGCGACCGGCATCACCCACCCCCAGATGGGGATTTACTTTGCAGGCCGGCCGGGAAAGGCTAGCTTGCGCGCATGACGATGTTCGTCACAGGGGACCAGGGCATTGGGGAGCAGCTCAAATCGGGCTGGCGCACCGTCCTGCTGGTCGTCATCGGCATCCTCGGCATATTGGTAATCGCCGGCTTCGCCTTCACCCTGACCCAGTCGAACCGCGCGCGCGACCGCGCACTGGGCCTGCAATCGGGCAGCTACGAACTGATGATCCGTGCGCGCAGCCTGTCCGCCAGCGTCGCGCGGGCGGAGGCGGCGCTCGGGCGCTACGTGATCAGCGGCGACAATACGCTCGGCGTCATCTATAATGATGCGTGGCGCGATGCCAGTTTTCAGCTCGACCGGTTCGCGCGCGAGGCCGGGCGTAATCCCGCGCAGCGCCAGGTGATCCGCGACCTGCGCAGCGCGTTCATCGCGCGCGGTAACGAGCTGTCCGAAATCGCGCTCCACACGCGTTACAAGCAGAATGATCAGGCGCTGTCGAAATATTACCAGGCGCGCGACACCGCCAGTCTGGCCGCGATCGGCAGGCTGCTCGACCGGGTCATCGCAATCGAACGCCGCCAGCTCGCCCAGCGCACTTTCGCGGCGGAGGCGACGCTCGATCGTTCGGCGCAGGTCGCGAGCGCGCTTGCGGGCTTCGGACTTCTCCTCCTGGTCGGCACGGCCGTGCTCGGCTGGCTGGTCGTCAAGGCGGTCGGCGATCGCGCCACGGCGGCGGCCGAAGCGGAGATGGCCCGCATCCGTGCAATCGAGCTGGAGGAAGCCGTCGAAGCCGCGACCGACCAGTTGCGCCAGGAGGCGCGCGAGCGTGCCCAGGCCGAAGCCAAGTTGCGCCAGATGCAAAAGATGGAGGCGGTCGGCCAGCTGACCGGCGGCATTGCGCATGATTTCAACAACATGCTTGCCGTTGTTCTCGGCGGGCTTGAGCTGGCGCAGCGCCATATCGCGTCGGGCGCGACCGATGTGTCACGGCATATCGATAACGCGATGGAGGGCGCCAATCGCGCCGCCGCGCTGACCCGCCGGTTGCTCGCCTTTGCCCGCGCCGAACCCCTGCTGCCCCAGGCGGTCGAGGCGCGCGACATCATCGACAACATGAGCGACCTGCTCGATCGCACGCTCGGCGACCAGATCGAGGTCACGGTGCGCGACATGGGGCGCGGGTGGTGCGTGTGGGTCGACCGGCACCAGCTCGAAAGCACGATCCTGAACCTCGCGGTCAATGCACGCGATGCGATGGATGCGCGCGGCGCGCTGACCATCACCACCGGTGGGCGCACGCTTGCGCCGCACGAGGTCGGCACCCTCGATGCGGGCGACTATGTCACGATCGAGGTCCGCGACACCGGCTGCGGCATGACTCAGGACGTGATCGACCGCGTGTTCGAGCCGTTCTTTACCACCAAGCCGGTCGGCAAGGGCACGGGCCTGGGCCTGTCCCAGATCTTCGGCTTCGTTCGGCAATCGGGGGGCGATGTCGGCATCGATTCGACCCCGGGCGTCGGCACGGCGGTCACGCTGTATCTGCCGCGCCATCGCCAGTCGGGCGAAGCGGCCGGTCAGTCGGCACCGCCCCCCCGGCCCGCCGAGATCGCAGCCAATCAGGACAGTCTGGAAAGCCTCGACATCCTGGTGGTGGAGGACGACCCTCGCGTGCTCGAAGCCACCTGTGCGGCGCTGGTCGAGCTGGGCCATCGCCCGGTGCGGTGCGACGACCCGCTAGACGCGGGCCGGGTCGCGGCGGGGATGGAGCGGCTTGACCTCATCATTTCCGACGTGCTGATGCCGGCCGAAACCGGGCCGGAGATGATCCAGCGACTGCGGCCGTTGCTGCCGGGCGTCGGCGTTGTGTTCGTGACCGGCTATGCCGGCGATGCCGACGATCTGGTGGAGTTCGGCGACGCCCCGGTGCTGCGCAAGCCCTTCACGATCTCGGCGCTCTCCCACGCCCTGGCGAAGGGGGTCGCGGCATCGTCCATGGCCAGCGCGCCACGGCCGGTCGGCGCTCGAATTCGGGGCTGACGCCGCCCCACAAGCCGACTATAGCCGGCGCCACGCCGTCCGCCGAGAGGTCAACCCGTCCCCGCGATGCAAGCAATCGACCGATATATGGCCAGGCTGATCGCGGTGCCGCTTTTTTCGACGCTGCTCATCTCCGCGATGCTGCTGGTGCTCGACCGGATGCTGCGGCTCTTCGATTTCGTCGCGAGCGAAGGCGGGCCGGTCAGCGTCGTGTGGCGGATGCTGGCCAACCTGCTGCCCGAATATCTGGGGCTCGGCATCCCGATCGGCCTGCTGCTCGGCACGCTGCTCGCCTTTCGACGGCTGGCGACGACGTCCGAACTCGACGTGCTGCGCGCGGTCGGCATGGGGTATGGCCGGTTGCTGCGGGTGCCTTACCTCTTCGCGATCGGGCTGGCGGGACTGAACCTGGCGATCGTCGGCTTCGTGCAACCGCTTGCGCGCTTCAACTATGAGGAGCTGCGCTTCGAGCTGCGATCGGGTGCGCTTGGCGCGTCGATCAAGGTCGGCGAATTCACTCGGCTTGGCGCGAACATGACGCTGCGGATCGAGGAAAGCCGCAACCGCGGGTCCGACCTGTCGGGCATCTTCGTGCGCGCGGCGCAACCCGACGGCAGCTGGCTGGCGGTAACGGCGGAGACGGGGCAGTTCCTGGCGACCGACGATCCCGACGTCATCCTGTTCCGGTTGACCGACGGAACGCTCGTCCACAACGCGCCGGGCTTTGCGCAGCCCCGGGTGCTCACCTTCACCTCGCACGACCTGCCGATCGACCTGCCGAAATTCGGCGCGTTCCGCATGCGCGGGGGCCGCAACCTCGAACTCACCCTGCCCGAACTGGTCAAGCAGGGCGGCGATTCATCCAAGCCGAAAATGACCCGCGACGAAAGCCGCGCCAACCTTCATTTCCGCCTGGTCGAGGTCGCGACGATCTTCCTGCTCCCGCTGCTCGCGCTCGCGCTGGGCGTGCCGCCCAAGCGGTCGACATCGGCACTGGGGGTCTTTCTGTCGATCATCATCATCGTCACCTATCACAAGGTGAACGAATATGGCGAAGCGATCGGCGCGCTCGGCCGGGTCGATCCGATCATCGCATTGTGGGGGCCGTTCCTTCTGTTCGCGGGGCTCGTCTTCTGGATGTATTATGTCATTGCCTATGTGCCCGGCGGCCAGCCGATCGGTGCGCTCGAGCGTGTCTTCTCACGGGCGGTGAAGGCCCTGGCGCGCTACCTGCCCGGCCGGCGTCAGCCGGCATGATCGATATCCGGGCACCGCGATGAACCAGCTCAACCTTTTCCCCTCGCGAACCGTCGCCTGGTACATGGCGCGGATGTTCCTGACCCGGACGCTCGCGGTCCTGTTCATGCTCGTCCTCGTTCTGCAGACCCTCGACCTGCTGAGCGAGTCGGGCAAGGTGTTGGCCTATCCGGGCAACGGCAACGCCGAAATCTGGCGCTATGTCGGCCTGCGCACGCCGCAGATCATCGCGCGCTTCCTGCCCTTCTCGGTGCTGCTGGGCACGATCATCACCCTGTCCACGCTCAACCAGAACAGCGAGATCGTCTCGCTAAAGGCCGCGGGGCTGTCCGCGCATCAGGTGCTGGCACCGCTGATCGTCGCCGCGCTGGGCGTGGCCGCGGTGTCGTTCATCTTCAACGAACGCATCGTCACGCGCGCGACCGCGACGCTGGCGCAGTGGGAGGATGTCGATTTCGGACCCATCCCGATCGATCGCGGCGATCGGACCAATGTGTGGGTGCGCGATGCCGACGACCTGATCCGCGTCGGTCAGGTGCGCGGGCGCGGGGACGCGGCGGTGCTGAACGACATCACCGTCTATGAGCGCGGCAACGGGTCGCTGCGCACGCTGCTCAACGTTCCGCGCGCGGTGCGCGACGGCGCGGGATGGCGCGGCGACAATGCGACGCGCTTCGATGTCGACAGCGGGACCAGCACGCGGCTTGGCCGGGTGCGTTTCGCGGAGGGGGTTCGTCCCGACCAGTTCGCGCTGGCGACCGTGAATGCGGACGGCATGTCGTTCATGGGACTGAGCGAGGCGATCGACGACCTCGACGCCGCCGGCCGACCGACCGCCGCGCTGGAGGGCGGGTTGTGGCACAAATTGTCCGGGCCGCTGTCGTCGATCCTGATGCCGCTGCTCGGCGCGGTCGCCGCGTTCGGCATCGCGCGGTCGGGCAAGCTGTTCGTGCGCGCGGTGATCGGCATGGCGCTGGGCTTTGCCTATTTCGTCGCCGACAATTTCGCGCTGGCGATGGGCAATCTGGGTGCCTATCCGCCCTTCCTGGCGGCGTGGGCGCCGTTCCTGCTGTTCCTGTTGATCGGCGAGGCGGTACTGATCCGCACCGAGGAATAGGGCGTCAGCGCGCGCGAGACACGCGCAGCGTCGATGCCGCCAGCCGCTGGAGGAGACCGGTCAGGCTGCGATAATTGGCTGCATGATAGGGCGAATGCGCCGCCAGCGCCGTCGCGAGCCGACGGTGCGCGGTGCCCAGTGCATGATAGGGCAGACCCGGCAGCAGGTGATGCAGCGCGTGATAGCGCAGGCCAACCGGCGCCCACAGGAACGGCAGCACCCCCGGCGGCGGCACGTTGACCGAATCCAGATACTGGGCGGTGACGCTCATCGGCTCGCCCTCGTTTTCCCACAGATGCGCGACGAGCGTGCGGACCTGATTGATGACCGCAGCGGTCGACAGGATGCCCAGAAAAATGAGGAATGCGCGCAGCGGTACGATCCCGGTTGCGACCGCCGCGATCAGCGCGATCGACCACAGGCTGGTCGCCGCCGCCTGCCAGCGCCAAAGGCTGCGCGCCTCGCACTCCGGCTCCCGCCGGCGGAAGGCGGGGTTGATCGCGAGCGCCGAGAACCGGGTGACAAGCACGTCACGGAAACGCGGAAACAGCGCCGCGATCGGCGTCAGCACCGCAAAGCGGAACATCAGCGAAATGGGTGCCAGGGCCGCGACCAGCAGGAACAGCGGCAGGCTGTACGGCTTCATCCGCGCCAGCGGCAGATATTCGGGGTCGTCGGCCGTGCCATAGCGCGTGCGTGCATGATGGAGATTGTGCACCCCTTCGTACATGAAGGACGGGACGAACAGCGGAACGCCGATCAACGCGTTCCAGCCGAGCCGAAATCCGGGCAGCGACGAATGCTTCACATGGCTGAGCTCGTGGATGAAGCTTTCGGCGCGGTAGAGCGCGAACACCGCGATCGCGCCGGCGGCGATCGCCCAGACGGGTGACGCGAGCAGGATCGCGCCGGCAAGCCCCGCATAACCGATGGCGGCCGACACGATCAAATCGGTCCAGTAGATGGCGGGCCTTGGCGCATGCAGATCGCGCGTCAATTCGGCCGCGGTGCGCAACATCGCCTTGTCATCCGCGACACGCACGGTCGTCGCACGGCTGTCGTTCGCCGCGCGGGGCATGTCGCGGCGGTCAAGGGTCAGGCTGGTCGTCATTGGCGCGCTCATTGCCCGAAGATAATGGCAACACGGTGGCATTACAGCCCCCGCCCCCCGCAGTGCTTGACAGCGAAGCCACAACTGCGGACGTGAACGGCAACGCATCAGGGGAATTCGAGCCTTGGCAATACATCCGGTCACCGTCCGCCCGGTCGTCACCGCGCGCGACCGCACGGCCTTTATCGATCTCGCCTACCGGTTGAACGCGGACGATCCGAACTGGGTCGCACCGCTGAGGCAAGAGGTCGTCGAACGGATCACGCCCAGCAAGAACGCCTGGTTCAGCCATGGCGAGGCGCAGCTGTTCCTGGCTGAACGCGGATCCCAGGTGGTCGGCCGGATCAGCGCGCACATCGATCACCTCGCACTCACCATGCCGCCCGAAAAGGGCTTTGGCCCCGGAACCGGCTTCTGGGGCTTGTTCGAGGCCGAGGACGCGGAGGTGACGGCGGCGCTGATCGATACGGCAGAGGGCTGGTTGCGCGGACGCGGCCTCAACCGGGCGGTCGGGCCCGTCAGCCTGTCGATCTGGGAGGAGCCGGGCCTGCTGATCCAGGGATATGATCATCCCCCCACCGTGATGATGGGGCATCATCGCGCCGAATATCGCGGCTGGATCGAGGCGCGCGGCTATCTGCCGGCCAAGCGACTGGTGACCTATGAGCTCGATATCAGTCGTGAATTTCCACCCCTGATCCAGCGGATCGTCGCCGCGGGCGAAAAGAGCTCGAAAATCCGCGTTCGATGCGTCGACAAGTCGCGCTTTGCCGAGGAAGCGGCCATCATCCTCGGCATCCTGAACGACGCATGGTCGGACAATTGGGGCTTCGTGCCGCTCACGCCGCCCGAAGTCGAGGAGGTCGGCCGGAAGCTGAAGCCGATCGTGTTCAACGAACTGATCCGCATCGCCGAGGTCGACGGCGAGCCGGTTGCGTTCATGATCACGCTGCCTGACCTCAACGAACCGTTGAAGCCATTGAGGGGGCGGCTGTTTCCGTTCGGCTGGGCCAAGCTGTTGCTGTGGCTGCGCGCGCCCAAGTCGCGCACGATGCGCGTGCCGCTGATGGGCGTGGTGAAGCGCCTGCAATCCTCACGGCTTGCAAGCCAGCTCGCCTTCATGATGATCGAATATATCCGTCGCGATGCATCGACAAAGTTCGGTGCGACACGCGGTGAGATCGGCTGGATCCTGGACGATAATCAGGGAATGATCGCGATCGCCGATGCGATCGAAAGCCGGATCAACCGCATCTACCAGATATATGCGCGCGCGCTCTGAACCGGGGCGCGGGCCGTCCGACAAAAGAAAGGGCATGGCGTGACCGAAAGTCGCGCCATGCCCGAGTTTACCGCATTGACCATGGGGTCAGCCGATGCGGAGAAACCGTCGATCGAGCCGGATCGACCTTATTTCAGGTCGACCAGCGGGTCGTAGCCTTCGCGCTCGATCCATTGGGCGCGCGTCGCGCAAACCTTGCGCTTGATCCGCGAGCCGGTCGTGTCGACCATCACGCAATATTTGGGTTCGGACGCCGCCTGCGCAGCGGTGTCGACCGGGGCGGAAGCCTTGGTCTCGGCGGCGGCCGGACCGATGGCGGCAGTGGCTAGCGCGCCGAACGAAGCGGCGGCGATCGCGCGAGCGATGCGGTTCATGAAATCCTCCTGTATCCCTCCGCAGGCGGGGGCTGCCTGCTCCACACACATTGCATTGGCCATGCCAACTTGTAGAATTGTTCTGATTCAAACACTTACTTGGTGTGTTACTGGTGCAGTTCACCAAGTCGCGGGATTTTCTCCCGCAATGTCGCACCCCGCACCATTCAGGCTCCGGAAAGCATCGGCGCGAGTCGTGAGTCGCCCCCCGTCGGGGCAGTCGGGGAATTAGCGCAGGCGGACCCAGGTCGGCGCGTGATCGCTTGCCTTTTCCCGCCCGCGATGCGCCTTGTCGACGCCGGCATCGACGAACCGGTCGGCGGCCGGGGGACTGAGCAGCAGGTGATCGATACGAAAGCCCGCGTCGCGCGGCCACGCGCCGGCTTGATAGTCCCAGAATGTCCATGGCCCGCCGCCCGGATGGCGCGTGCGCAGGCTGTCGGTCCAGCCCTGCGCGAGCAGCCGGCGATAGGCCCGCCGCGACTCCGGCTGCATCAGCGCGTCATCGGCCATCGCGCGCACCGAAAACACGTCGTCGTCATTGGGAATGACGTTGTAATCCCCGGCGAGCACGACCGGCTGCTCGGTCGCGAGCAAGTCGGCGGCACGGGCGGCCAGGCGATCGAACCAGCGCAGCTTATAGTCGAATTTGGGGCCCGGCACCGGGTTGCCGTTGGGCAGGTAGATCGACGCGATGACGAGGCCATCGACCTCGGCTTCGAGATAGCGGCTCTGATCGTCCGCGTCGTCACCCGCCAGCCCGCGCTGACGCTCGACCGGCTCGCGCCCGTGCGCGAGAATGGCGACGCCGTTGAACCCCTTTTGTCCGTGCCAAATCGCGCCGTAGCCGAGCGCGCCAATCTCCTCGGCGGGAAACCCCTCATCCGCGGTCTTCAGCTCCTGAAGGCAGACGATGTCGGGGCGCTCCTCGTCCAGATATTCAAGCAGACGCGGCAACCGGGCGCGGATGCCATTCACATTGTAGCTGACGATCTTCACGACGCGCGGGCGCGGTCAGACGGAAAAGCTGGTGCCGCAGCCACAGCCCGACGCCGCATTGGGATTTTCGACGCGGAACGCTGCGCCGCCGAGCGATTCGACATAATCGACCGCCGCCCCGCGGACGAGGTCGATGCTGACCGGATCGACGACCAGCGTCGCGTCCGCGCCAACCGCCACCACGTCATCAGGCTCCGCCGCATCGGCCAGCCCAAAGCGGTATCGAAAGCCCGAACAGCCGCCACCCTCAACCGACAGCCGCAGGATGGCGGGCTTGCCCTGGCGCTGTGCGATCGCGGCAACGCGCGCCGCAGCGGCGTCGGTCAGGCGGATTTCTGCGGTGTCGGTGGCCATGCTCATACGCCCGAACATAGGTGGGCGGGACCCGCGCGGCAATGCGTCGTCAGACGCGAGGGTTCAGTTCGCCGGGCCGCCGATCGAGCCCGCCTGGCGGCTGCGCAGGGCCCGGTCCTGGAGTGCGAGCAGATGGTCGCCGCTGCGCAGATAGGGAATCGGGTCCACCGCCGCGCCGTCGATGCGCACTTCGTAATGCAGGTGACTGCCGGTCGAACGGCCGGTCGATCCCATCAGACCGATGATCTGGCCGCGCCGCACGCGCGTATTGGGGCGCACCATCAGCTTCGACAAATGGCCGTAGCGGGTTGCGATCCCCTTGCCATGGTTGATTTCGATCATGTTGCCATAGCCACCCGAACGCTCGGACTTGGCAACGATGCCGTCGGCGGTGGCATAGATCGGGGTGCCCAACGGGCCGGGGATGTCGATGCCCGAATGCATCGCGGCGGTGCCGCGGAACGGGTCGGAACGAACCCCGAAATTGCTGGTGAGCGTCAGGTCCTCGACCGGCTGCAGCGACGGGATCGCGATCACCGCTTCCTCGAGCGTGTCGAGCTTCTTCCAGCTCTGGAACAGCGAGCGGAACTGCGCCTCGGCATCGGCTTCGGTCGCCGAGGTACCGGCCGGTGCGGCCACCGCTTCAAACGGGCCGCCCATCGCGCCGTTCAGGCGTTCGGGGCGAATGCCCATCCGGCGCAACTGCTGGGCGGTCGCCTGATAACGTGCCTCGATCGCGGCGCGGGCCTTGGCGGCATAAACGACCTGGCGGGCCTCGACCCGACGGAGCGGCGCGGTCACCTCGGCCGAAATCCGGCTGACCCGCACGTCTCCGCCCGCCTCGGGCAGTTCAACGCTGTCCGGATCGACCTCGCCCGAAAGCGCCGCGGCGATCACCGCCTGGCGCTTCTCGACCCGCGCGGCGTGCGCGCGTGCCTGCCGCTTCGCGGCCTGGACGTCGGCTTCGAGCGCGGCGACTTCGGCTTCCATGCGCCGCAACCTTGCTTCGGGCGAAACGTCGGCGATGAGCCCGGTGGCGGTTACCGCATGATAGCCGGCCTGCGCGGCGCCGTAGGAGGAAAAGGCGATGGTGACCGCGGCGACCCCCGCCATCACCGCCTGGCTGGCCGCGCCCAATCGGATGCGGCGAAGTGCGCGCCCGTCATGGAACATCACATCGCGCGGCACGAAAAGCTTGCGGAACTTCTCGACCATCTTCGCGTTCGGATTTCGCACGGTGGGCAGATGCTTGGCAGTTGCTGGCTTGATCTTCTTCAAATCCACGACTCCGACGCGCATCGCTGCGGATGCGTGCGTTAGTTGAGTTGTCCAGCAGCCCCTCCGCCTCTGGTGACACGCTTGTTACGGGTCGATCAGACAGGCGCAAGCTCAGCGTAATAATCGCGCGTTAGACCGGCTGTGGTCCGCGCCGAGTCGTTGAACGGCGGTTTGATCGCCCCCCTGAAATGCTGCGTGACAAGCATTTGCCAGTGCCGGGGCGCGTCATGTCCCGCTTCGCGACAGACCGATTCGAACCAGCGCGTGCCCGCCGAGACGTGCCGGATCTCATCGTTGAAAATCCGGGTCAGAATGCGCGCACTCGTCCCGTCGCCGGCCGCTTGAAGGCGTTCGATGGTCACCGGCGTGACGTCCAGACCGCGTGCTTCGAGCACCATCGGCACGACCGCGAGGCGGGCGAGCGGATCGTGCGCGGTCGCCATTGCGGCGTCCCACAAGCCGTCATGCGCAGGGAGCGCGCCATAGCCGCTGCCCAGTGACACCAGCCGCCGGTGCAGCAGCGCGAAATGCATCGCTTCGTCCGCCGCGACCGCAATCCAGTCATCGACGAAGCCGCGCGGGAACGATGCACCAAAGCGTCCGATCAGGTCGAACGCCAGGTCGATCGCGACGAACTCGATATGCGCGAGCGCGTGGAGCAACGCGATCCGGCCGCGCGCCGAACCGCCCCTGCCGCGCCGGGGCATTTCTGCAGCGGGCAGCAATTCAGGATGCGCGGGGCGTGCCGGCACGCGGGGCATCGGGACATCGAAACGGTGCGCCAGGACGCCGCGCCGCCACGCCCGCGCCGCCGTGCGCGCCGCCATCACCTTCGCGGTCGGTCCGGCGGTGGTCAGCACACCGTGCGCCGCGGCGGCGATACTCGTCGTCACGTCGCAGCCAGCGCCTTGACGGCATCGAGCACTTCCTCGGCATGGCCAGGCACCTTCACCTTGCGCCATGCGCGGACCAGCCGGCCATCGGCGCCGAACAGGAACGTCGAACGATCGATGCCCATATATTTCTTGCCGTACATGCTCTTTTCGGTCCACGCGCCGAACGCTTCGAGCACGCGATTGTCGTCGCCGTCGCTCGCGAGCGAAATCGCCAGCGCATATTTGTCGATGAACTTGCGATGCTTCGCGGGCGGATCCTTCGACACACCGATCACGTCGGCCCCTGCCGCCTGAAACGCCGGATACAGCGCCGAAAAGCCCTGCGCTTCCTTGGTGCAACCGGGCGTGTCGTCCTTGGGATAGAAATAGAGGACCAGCGGCTTGCCCGCGAAACTCGTCAATTCGACCTCGCGGTCGTCGGCCATGGTCAGGGTGAGCGCCGGCAATGCATCACCGATTTCGATCGCCATCGTCATTCTCCCGGTTGGTCGCCGGACACGCGGGTCCAGCACGCGCGGACCTCCTGCCGCGCTGCGTCGAGCGACGCAACCACCTGCCCCCAATCCCGTAGCCCGAGCGCACCAGCGACCAGCGTGCGCGTCGCCGGCGCCGGCGGCTGCGCGTCGGGGGCCACCAGGCGCAGCACGACGAGCAGGCGGTTGAGCAGATCGTGCGCGTCGCCCAGCGCATCGGGCAGCAGCCCTTGGGTTGCGAGGTCGCCGATCGCCATGCGCAGATCGGGATGAAAGGCGGTGCGGTGCACGAGCTGCTGGACATGCACGGCAAATTCCAGGTCGACCAGCCCGCCCGGCAGCAGCTTCGCGTCGAGCGGCCCTTTGGGCGGCTTGTGCGTCGCCATCTCCGCGCGCATCCGGCAGCTGTCGGCGCGAAGGTCGCGGTCGGGCCGCTCGCCCGCCAGCACGCGCCCGATCACCTCCGCCACCGCTGCGCGCGCCCCCGCGCTGCCAAAGATCGGCCGCGCACGCGTCAGGGCCATGTGCTCCCACGTCCACGCGCTTTCCGCCTGATAGCCGTGAAAGCCGTCGAGCGAGACTGCGATCGGGCCCTGATTGCCCGACGGCCGCAGCCGGGTGTCGACGTCGTACAGCGGCCCCGCTGCGGTCGGCACCGACAGCGCGGCGATCACCCGCTGCGCCAGCCGGTTGTAATAGAGCACCGCCCCCAGCGGCTTTTCGCCATCGGACTCAGCCGCATAGTCGCCGGTAAAGAGAAAGACGAGATCAAGGTCGGACGCATGGGTGAGCGCACCGCCGCCCAGCCGGCCGAGCGCCAGGATCACCAGCTCGCTGTCGGCGACGCGGCCGTGCCGTTCCTCGAACGCGGCGATAGTCGCGCGCGCCAGCACCTCGACCGCGGCTTCGGCGACGCGCGAATAACCAGCGGACACGCTCAGCGGATCGCTGCTGCCCGCAATGATCTGTGCGCCCAGCGCAAAGCGTTTTTCGTTCACCACGCGGCGGACATGATCGAGCATGGCCTGATAGTCGCAGCCCGCCTCTACCGCACACATCTCATGCGCCAGGGCGCCGACGTCGCCGACCGGATCGAGAGCGGTCGCGTCGATCAGCCCATCGAGCAGCTCGACGCGGCGGCCAAGCAGGTCGGCCAGCGTCGGCGCATGGCACAGGATCATGCTGAGCAGCCGGGTCAGCGCGGGGCGCGCCTCCATCAGCCGAAGGAAATTGATCGCGCTGGGCAGTTTCGCCAGGACCGCATCGAGCCGGTTGATCGCCAGCGCGGGGTCGGGCGCACAGGCGAACGCCTCGATCAGGCCGGGCAGCACCGCTTCCAGCGCCGCCTGCGCCGGTGCGCTGCGCAACGCGGGATAGCGTCCACCGCGCCAGGTTTCGATCCGCTGTGCGACCGCCGTCGCCGCATCGCCGAACCCGGCGGTGGCGAGCGTGTCGGCCAGCCGCTCAACCGATGTCGGCAGGCTGTCGTCAGCATCGCTGTCGAGCGCATCATAATGCCGCCCGACCCGCCGGACCGGATCGTCCAGCAGGGCAAGCAGCGCGTCGCCGTCTGCCAGCCCGTGCAGCGCGGCCACGCGGTCGATCGCTTCGGCCTGGGTCGGCAGCGCATGGGTCTGGCGATCGTCGATCATCTGCAGCCGGTGCTCGATCGTACGCAGCAGGACATATGCGTCGGACAGGTCGCGGGCCGCCACGGGGTCGATCCAGCCCGCCCCGGCGAGGGCGTCGATCGCGTCGAGCGTGGCGGGCGCGACCC